>JAYWMQ010000055.1 GCA_035873375.1 Nitrospirota bacterium
AGAACCCTCATTGACCTGTCAAAGAACTGCTTGATCCTGTTTACAACAGCCAGCCCTGCCCTCTCCATCAAAACAGGTGACGCAACACCATAGTCCTCAATGGTCTGCCTGTCGATATCCCTCATCTGTCGAGCATCAACAACCTTCATTCCAACACCAGATTCTCCTTTTTAATCCGGGTTATATGTGAACTACCCTGTGGCAGAGACCGCAGGGCGTCTGAAAACGGTCAAGGTCACAGTGGCTTGAAATTGTATGTCTATTTTTTCGGTGTCATTCCCGCTTGTCGGGAATCCTTCGACTTGTTCGGGATCACATAAAAGATTCCGGACATCCATCCTTCGTAGTACTACGGAGAACAGGAGCCAGCATGACAGAAACATGGAACTGCGGCAGAGACCACAGTGTATTATATTTATTGCTTTACTATAATACTATAATATTTGATTATAATGCTACCTTGCTGAAAGGAGTATCCGCACAATTTTTTCTGCAGCCTTTCCGTCTCCGTACGGACTGACGGCAACAGCCATCTCTTCATAGGCAGCCTTGTCCCGCAGTAAACGCTCGGTTTCTTCCACAATCCTGTCAGCATAAGGTCCCACCAGCTTTGCAGTCCCCGCCTCAACACCTTCGGGCCGTTCGGTTTCAACCCGCATAACCAGAGCCGGCTTCCCCAGTGTGGGGGCTTCCTCCTGAATGCCGCCTGAGTCAGTCAGTATGATTGAAGAAGAGTTCATTAAATGTGCCATGGCATCATACTCGACCGGTTCTATGAGCAACACCCTCTCCACCCCCTGCAGAATCCTGGTTACCGGTTCCTGAACATTGGGGTTCAAATGCACAGGATACACAATAACAATATCCTGGTTACGCTCAACCAGTTTTTTCAGACCATTGCATATACTCTCAAAATTTTTTCCAAAATTCTCCCGTCTGTGCGCAGTAACAAGAATCATTTTCCGGTTGTTGCCATTTTCATTGATTTCAGCCTTGCTCAATATATCGCTGACAACTTGCGGCATCGACTTCCGTAATATCATATTCAGGGCATCTATCACCGTGTTACCCGTCACAAAAATACTCTCTTCAGGAACGTGTTCTCTGAGCAGGGCATCTTTGGCATTTTTTGTTGGAGCGAAATGGAAGCGTGTCAATACAGATGTGATCCTCCGGTTCATCTCTTCCGGAAAGGGAGAATATAAATTATTCGAACGCAGTCCTGCCTCAACATGCCCCACAGGGATCCTGTTGTAAAAGGCTGCCATTGCAGCAGCCATGACCGTTGTAGTATCACCCTGAATCAGCACTACGTCCGGTCTTTCTTTTTTAAAAACACTGTCAAGCCGGCTGACAACCCTGCCAGTCAATTCTGCCAGGGACTGATCCGGTTTCATCAGGTCAAGATCAATGTCAGGCACAATATCAAAGAGGTCCAAGACCTGGTCGAGCATCTGGCGATGCTGGGCCGTAACACAAACCCTGACCTGAACATCCGGGGTTTTCTGCAATTGCAGGATTACAGGAGCCAGCTTTATTGCTTCCGGCCGGGTACCAAATACGGCAAGTATCTTTTTCATGATTGTCCTTTCCTTAGCGCACTTTTAATACATTGTTCTAATTCTGCAACCGCCTTCTGGAGAGACATCTCACGGACAACAAATTCTCGTCCCTGCCTTGAATAATCTGCACAAATGTCAGGATTACCTGAAAGAAGAAGAATCTTTTCAGCCAGCAACTCGGGGTCCTCAGGACCGATGCATATACCACACTTAGCTGCACTGATCAACTTCGGGGCATCACCATCAAGGGGCATGCTTGCAAGTACCGGTCTGGCTGCTGCCATGAGGCTCAATATCTTTGACGGAACTACCGGTGTTTTAACCTTATTGTTTAAAGTCACTAACCCCACATCCGAAGAGGCGACTACATATGGATAGACTGACTTCGTCTGCATCTCAAGAAACCTTACATTTTTCAAACCATATTCTTCTACCCTGCTTTTCAGGTTCTCTTTCTCTATGCCGTCACCGACAATAAAAAACTCGATCTCATCCCTGTCCCTTAAAATCCTTGCAGCCTCAATTACACTCAGGAGCCCCTGAGACATCCCCAAAGTCCCTGCATAGCCAACAATAAATTTCCCGTTAAGGTCGTATCTTCCGGAAAACTCGTTATCCCTTGGCAGTGGTCTCATCTCACCTGTGTCTATCCAGTTGGGAAGAATCCTGACTTTTCCTTCATCAATCCCCTTTATGTCAACAATGTGGCTCCTGTTACCCCCTGAGTGGACTGTAATCAGTGACGACCTCCTATAACAAAACTTCTCAAGAGTCTCAAGAAGAAATATCAGCAGCCTGTTCTTCAGCACCCCCTGGTCTATATAACACTGCGGGTGCAGGTCCTGAACCCCCATGATAAACGGAACCCCCCTGAAGAGGTTCAGCAGCCATCCTGAGACCCCCATGAAGAGCGGTGGAGAGTAGATGAAGACGACATCCGGCTTCTCCGAAAGGAGTCCTCCCAAAAAAGAGGTCAGGGGAGCGGTCAGGTGTCCAACAGCGAGTTTTATTTTTTGTGGACCGAATACCGGAAAAGCTATTCGTGTAACATTGACTCCGCCCATGTCCTCCTTCATAAAGAGCCTCCCCCGGTATTTATCGGGAACTGACTTCAGGTTATACCAGGGAAAGCTTGTGACAACATTTACACTGTGTCCCTTATCAACCAATCCCTTTGATAATTCATAAAAAAGATTTGCCGCTGTGCCTATCTCGGGAGGGAAATATCTGGAAAGGAGCAGGATTTTCATAATACAAACATTTTTTCTCGCTAAGGCGCAAAGTTCGCAAAAAAACTTGGAAGAGGTTTCTTTACACTACCTTTTTCTCGCTAAGGCGCAAAGTTCGCAAAGTTTACAGATTATTTACTATACGGGTAATACCGCTTTTTATTAATTCAACATTGAAATTGACCAATAACCCGAGTTTTAATCCCGTTAGTTTCAAGTATGTTAAAAGTTGTTTTTTATGAACAGGCATAATATTTTCAACAGATTTTAATTCGATTATAACCTTGTCCTCTACAATCAGGTCTGCTCTAAACCCAATATCCATTCTGACACTTTCATATATCACAGGTATTGCAACCTGCCGTTCGCACTTTAGATTATTTTTCAGCAACTCATAAAACAATACTTCTTCATAAACAGATTCTAATAGCCCTGGTCCTAAGCTTTTATGGATTTTAAAACTGTTGTTGACAATAATCTTAGCTATTTCATTTTCATTCATTTTTCTTAGCGTTCTTTGCGCCTCTGCGAGAGCCATTCTCCATCAATTACACTACCTTTTTCTCGCCAAGGCGCCAAGTTCGCAAAGTTTACAGATTATTTACTATACGGGTAATACCGCTTTCTTGGCGGCCTTTGCGCCTTTGCGAGAATTACATCCCGTCAATCACCTCAAAACAACCCCTTTTCCACCTCCACTGCTTCACCTGTTGTTATGGACTCCTCAATGGCAAACGTGGCTAATGTGGTTGCAACAAGGGATTTAAACCCTATCGGGGAAGGAGCACCGTTTTTAAGGGCATCATAAACAGCCCTGATCTCATCCACATATCCCCTGTCGACCTCAAGGGATTTTTTCACCTTCTGCTTCCCTGAAGAGATAAAACTAACCGACTTGAAATTATTTATTACACATATAGCCCCACCGGCAAACACCTGAACCTCTTCCCTCTGGAATGATTTGTCACCATTGGATGCATAAGTTATGGCAACCGCCGCACCGTTGTCCATCTTCATGGATATCGTCAGATTGTCCCTTAATCCCTGCGGCGACTCTGTACAGGAGGCAAAAACCCTTTCAGGCAAACCTCCGGTAATAGCCTGAGCCAGGTCCACGAAATGGCAGACCTCACCGATAATCCGGCCACCGCCCTCGTCTTTCTTATGTACCCATGATTCGGCAGGAATATAACCGGCATTACACCTTATCTGAACCACACTCGACTTTTTGGCCTGTCCTATAAATTCAATGCACTGCCTTGTCGTTGGCGCAAACCTCCTGTTAAACCCGACCATGAGAAAAGGGGTGGAATCGCGAGTGGTGAGTGACAGATACGTATCGGTAATCTCCTTTAATTCGTTCCTGTTAATACATAACGGCTTTTCAACAAATACAGCCTTCCCTGCCCTGAGCGCTTCACAAATAAACTTGCTGTGAGAATTGTGCCTCGTAAGTATAAAGACAATATCAATATCAGCGTCCTTCAGGATGTCCCTGTAATCAGTTGTGGCATAATGGAACTTATAGGAATCCAACAGGTTCTTGCCACTCAACCCCCTGGAGGAAGCCACACCCGTCAGGGTTATCCCGGAAACTTTCTTCATAGCAGGCAAGAGCGTCCCCCGGGCAAACAATCCGGCACCGATCAGGCCTGCAGAAACCCTGGAAATCTTTGGTTTCAGTTTACTACCCTCAGCCTGCAGGATTTTTGTCACCTGCTCATCTGCAGCCCCAGATCCGTTGTCACGTTCAGGATAATGAAGAACCACACCAATTGCAGGCTCTTTCCCGGACAATATAAGCCTGTACGCATCGAGCGCCTTCTCAAATGAAAACCTGTGGGTTGTGATATCAGACAGGCTTATACGGCCAAGAGAAAGCATCCTCAGAAATTCGTCCATATTCCTTTGTGCCGTCCACCTGGCATATGCTATCGGATACTTGAACCCCCGTTCTTCATAATCAGGGTCAAACATCCCCGGGCCCCAGGCCTTGGAAACAGCAAAGTGCAATTCCTTTTCAAAAAATGATTGTCTTGGAATATTCAGGCCGATAAGCCCCCCGGCAATAATTTTGCCACGCTCCCTGCACATCTCAGCGGCATGAATCAACGGCTCGTCAGAATCAACGGAAGCCAGAATAATAACAGCATCAAGTCCGGCATGACCTGAAAAATCATTGGCAATTGCAACAGGATCGTCTCTTCCGGTTACAGCTACAGCCTCTGCTCCGTTTTTTAAAGCAAGCTCGCATTTCTGTGCTGATATATCAATCCCGACTACATGACAACCCGCGGTTCTTAGTATCTGCACTGCCAGCTGGCCTAATAATCCAAGACCTATAACTCCTATCCTGTGTCCAAACTCCGGCGCTGAAAGCCTGACCGCCTCCATTGCTATACCACCGAGAGCAACATATGAGGCATCCTCAAACGGAACATTATCAGGAATCTTCACGCAAAGGTTCGGGGGCACCACATTCCACTCGGCATGTGATGCATAACCGCTTCCACTGCATGCCACCCTGTCACCGACACGGAAATCGTCTTCTGTATTATTCACTTCCCTTACTATCCCCGCACAGGAATATCCAAGAGGCACCGGCATATCAAGCCGCGCCCTGGACTGCCTCCACGCCTCCATCAGGCCCTCTGTCTTAACCTTGTCTATTACCTGTTTAACCCAGTCCGGCCTTGCCAGTGCCTTGCCAAGCAGGCTCTTTTTAGCCACATCAATCATCGCCTTCTCCGTGCCTACCGAGACAAGAGAAGCCGCTGTCTCTACCAACAGACCGCTTTTAGATGTAATCATCGGGACTTCAAGCATCTCAAGATTGCCGTTACTGTAATTCTGTGCAATAACTTTCATTTTACTCCTCAGGTATCCTTAATCATTAAACTTTTTTCCGGTTTGCTGTATCCATACAGTTCAGCACGTTCCCCGCAATGTCTATAAATCATATCAATATACTCATCAGGGATAGCTCTTAAATACTGCTCATTGACATCCACCCGCAGGGGATACCACCGCTCCCTGTATTTCATTCCAAAGGGCAGTTTGTGATGGGGCTGTGGTATCATGTCATCGGAGTATTCGAGTCCGGAGAAATCACATATCCGTTTAACTACAGTTTCAGGAGATTTTAACAGTTCCTCAAAACTTACCGACATAAAATTTGAAACTTTTCTTCTGTCTTCTTCCACGCACCTTGCGGAATTCAGCCAGTGTTCCATACAGATTCTCATCCTCTCATCAAGGCTCATATATTCCGCATACCTCTTCATATCACCGGCCTTCCCTGTTGCTGCACGGTAAATTGAGGCGTAAGGATTGCGGGTAACCAAAACAAAATAAGGGTTGCAGTCTTTCAGCAATCTATTGATGAAAGACATCTTTACGGTATAGACCTGACTTTTATCAACAAACCTCGGCTTTTCCATATTTTTTCCATACCGTGATATTGCCATACCAATCGCATGTCTTAACCTGCAGGCAATATCGTCACTGGCATCTTTATCCGTATTGCGATATTCACCAATCAGTTCATTGCACGCATAAGACCAGCTCCTTGGTGGTGTAAGTTTTTCATGCCTGGGGGCTTTAATCCTGATACCTGATAGCTCCTGCCCCAAAACCGGTTCATACACATTGGCCATCTCATCGGCCCCCGCCCAGTACGCCGAGTTACCGGTCACTGATACGACACTGGGATTGCGCCGCAGGATTCTTGAAAGCAATGTCAATCCATCTCCCTGATTACCCAACAGAAATATGGGACTTTTTATTACAGCACTCTTATAACCATGGCCATAGCTCTTCGGATCGAGCATCCAGCTGTTGCGTCTCCAGAGGTAGTATGCTTTGTTGAATTGAGATATAAGAACGCTCATTGTTATTCCCGTTATGCAATTTGTTTTCAGAGATAGATGTCAGTGTCAAGCTATGTCCCATATAACGCAACCGCATGTGTTCTGAGCGACAATGTTAAGGCTTCTTATGCCACAAAGCAGGACATATAGATCAGCAGACAGAACTGTGAACTTCCCTGAAAACTTCAAGCGTTTCCTGCGCAGTCTTTTCCCATGTAAACTGCCTGACTCTTTTGTAGCCTTTTTTTATAAGAGTTTTCTTCAATTTTTCGTCAATGATAATTCTGTAAATTGCCTCAGACATCTCACTGACATTATCCGGATCCACTATCAAAGCTGCATCACCGCCAATTTCCGGAACAGACATTCTATTTGAAGCTACAACAGGAGTGCCACAAGCCATTGCCTCCAGAACCGGCAAACCAAAAGTTTCTACGCTGGATGGGTAAACAAACATATCTGCGTTTTCATAAACCAAGGCAATTTCTTCATGAGGGACCGCACCCGCAAAAACCACACTATCCGTTAATTTTTCCTGTTCGACAATCTTTTTTAATTTTTCCGTCTCATCATCAGGATCTCTTCCAACAATCATAAGTGAATGCGGAATCCTCCTATCGTGTTTCAACATAGCAAATGCTTTCAAAAGTTTATCAGCATTCTTATACTTAAATAGCGTACTCAAAAAAAGGATATAAGGCTTCTGAAGGCTTGATTTATACTCAGGATTCTCTCTACTATTAACAAATGCCAAGTCAACACCTTCATGAATCACTCGAATTTTTAGCTCGGGGATATTAATCTGCTTTAAAAGACTTCTTTTCATATCATTAGACACGGCTATTATCTTATCTGCTTTTCCAACGGAAACAGGCAACATTACATCATAATAAAGCCTACGTATCCATGAAATCTCATTGGGTGCATGTTTTTTTCTAATCTCTCTGATTATCAAAGGGCCTTGTATAACCAAAACCTGCCTGCAACTTGAATAAATGGTGGCGAAATTCCCCGGTGAAAATAAAACATCGACCTTATGTCTTTTAATATAAAAAAACAACAAAAACTGCTCTATCAGAATTTTTAAAATCTTATTGTCTGAATAAAGTGGGAAACGTATCTTCTTAAAGTTTTTCTCTTTAATATTAAATAGGGATTCATTATCATACGAGACAAAGAGATAATAGACATTATCCTTATCTATTTCAGCTAAATTCTTAATAATATTAGTAAGATATGTTTTCCCACCACCTCTTTGAGGTGTAATTGAAAGGGTATTAATAGCAATATTCATTTATTACACTCCAACTTCTCGGATACCCTTAAATATTTCCGATATCCCTGCTCATTCCCCATCCTGTTAGAATGATAATAGCAACCACCTGGGAATTCTTCTTATTAATCCGGCAACTATTCAGAGAGAGAGGAGAAGTTCGTCAGAATCAAATAGACATCTCCGGTTTTACCCCCCTCCACACAGACTCCGCCACCATTCACAAAACCTGCTGATTAAAAATATTCAAAAGCGAATCAACATCATTGCCCCCCCTTTACCTTGAACGGAAGAATGTTAAATCAGATTGAATGCTTTGGTGCTCAATCCCATCGTGGGGCACATGGCGAATGTCCTCGTGTTAAAAAAGGAATATCTACCAATAACCGTTTCGCCCATAGTTTGGTATCAATCTGATACGACATTTGCAAACTTCTTTCCCCCATTTTGGCCGCACATTGACCTTCCGAAATATATCGCAATAATAGTGATAATAACTTGCCGTCATTTGCCGTGAAAGTAAACCCGTTATATCCGTTTCTAACTAATTCCACCGTGGCTCCATATTTTGAACCATTTTGACAATGGGAACCTTATTAAATTGAAAAGAACGCTCTGTTGGTGAATATATCACATCAGGGGAAAATTCTTCTAAGTGTTGTTTCAACTCTTGATCTGAACCTTGACGCATAAACCTGAATGGCTTACAATTTACAGATTCTACATTGGAAAGTGGTTTAAACCAGTCATGAACATTCAGAGATTTAGGAGAAGCACAAAGAATAGCCTCTACATTGGGGTGTACAGCCATTCGGGGGATGACATTACTTAAATATTTTATATACCCTCCACTCATTCCACCGCCGGTTAAATTGATAATGGCTATTTTCATGAAATTTCCCAACGCTTTTAACGTGTCCAAATCTTGGGCCTGTTTGTAATAAACCGATAAAAGTCAACTAAAAGCTTGGTTAACTTTTTGCCAATTAAACACCTTATTACCTTCTTTGTGTGTGCTTTCAAATATGTCCAATAGAATTGAACCGGGACCTTCCCTAAATGCTTTCTCAAGATAACAATATATTCCCGCAAGGTTTGTAACTCAAAAAATGGATCATTAGCTACCCCTCCAATTTGTTGCCCTGCAACAAGAACATCCACATAATGGGCATCAGCTTTTTTCAACTCTCTAAAAAGAAACTCGTAATCTCCTGCGATTTTTAAAGACGTATCAAATCCGCCATAGTTTTCAAATAAACTGCAATGATGGAAGACTCCCTGATGGGGAAGACATTTTCCTTGAAAAAAGCGTTTTTTCAAATCATTCCATGGCTTACCATGTATTTCTAAAATATCACCGGTTGGTGAAGTTAAAGCTATCCTCCCATAGACTATGCGACTTTTATTTTGAGCGGCAGTCAACATCGGAACGATTTTCATTAAAACATCATTGCTCCAAAAATAATCATCTGCACCTATAAAGAAAACCCATTCACCGTTAACCTTGTCAAGCGCCTTATTCCAAGCATGATAAATGCCGAGATCAGGCTTTGACTCCCAACAGGTGATGGTCCTGTTGTTAGCCTTGAGTATATCCACTGAACCATCTGTGGAACCACCATCCATGATGATCAACTCTTTATACAGATATGTTTGATCGACAACACTATCAATACAGCGTTGTAACGTTGCAGCACCGTTCAAAACCGCTGTAACAATCGATATCTTAGGATAGTAGTTCCTTCGAGTCATAAACTACCTCGCTCCTTTCACAAACGAGCATAGGATATAAGAGAATTGGAAGAAATCGTTTTCTTATATTAGGGAATGTGTTAGGGAATGGTTTCTTAGGCTATAGGAGAACCCAAAAAAAACATGTGTTTATTGAATATCTAATCACACAATCTTATTTATGAGATTCTTTGTCTGCCAAACCAGTCAGAATTCCCCCAACAGCCCAGAACAAAAAGCCTACTTTATCAAAAACAAGGGCATGACCTGTTATCCCATATACAATCGCTACACTAAGAAACCCAGCAGCATATGCCCTCAGATCGCTTTTATGACATACGTGTAATATTCTAGATACAGCAATGATGGCATATACCATTATTAAAACAGGGAGGGCTCCAATCACAAGCCCAAGTTGTCGAAAACTTTCGAGCACCGCATTATGAGCTCCTACATTCCATTCAATAACTTGCTTAAATAAGAAAGGTGCTAAAAATGGACGTCCTGCAGGAACAATGAAATAAGGTGGTTGACTAATTAAGTCAATGGCTCCTGCCCATACACAGCAGCTTTTGGGATATGGAGAAAAATTAAAGTTTTTCTCTTATGAGCCATTAAATCCTTCCTATGTCAAACTTCGATGACCATGGTAATTCTTCTTATGATTTCATCCATTGACCATCGTAATAGTGTATAATCTTTTTATTAAATAATCTTTTTATCTTGTTTGGGAAAAAGTAGTGAGGCACAATATATAAGTAAGCCCTCATTATGTCTAAAAAGGTTCTCTTCTCAGCGATGCTGTAAAACTCACTGAAATATTTATTTTTCTGACTTGAAAGTTGATGCTTACGACCTCTGAACCCCCCCAAACAACTCTTGACTATATATAAATCTACATATTTAGAAAACATATACCATGTATAAAAATCCCCTGCAAACTTATAACCCTTAAGACGATTCAAATCTAAAAAACTTAACAATTTAGGTCTCCAGAAAGTTGATTCTTGTTGAATGAATGGAAGGATTGAGCCATAAATGCCTTTTCTTATCAAAGTGCGATTATATTTAAACGGCAAAGAACAACCCCATATTTGACCTTTTTCAGTATAACATACAGGCATTCCGGTCAACCATTCAACGTCTGGATATGTTTTAAAGATTTCAACAACAGTGGAAAATGCATTGGGCAAATAAAAATCATCTGAATTTATATACGCTACGACATCTCCTATAACTATATTCAATCCTTTTACAAGAGCATCATACATACCCGAATCTTCTTCTGAAATAGAAGTAATGGTAACATCGTTGCATCTTATTGAATACTGACCTAAGTTAATTAATCTTTTATATTTTTCGACTATTGAAATTGTTTTATCATCAGAACCACCGTCAACAATTATATACTCTATCTCAAAGTTTCCTCTCTGAGATATGACGCTTTCTATAGTTTCATCGATATATTTTTCAGCATTGTAACAGGGCGTAATAATAGATATTTTCATTTTACTTCCTTAAAAGGATTTTATTCAGAATCCTTTTAAACCTCAACTTTATAAAAAATATATAATCGATAGAACTATTCGATTTACTAAAGTAAAAATCATTGAGACTGTTAATCCCTAAAGAATTTTTCTTCAGACTATGCAAAATCACTGCATTAAATTTCTTTTTTAATTCCGTATCCGACACGTAGTTTTCCACAAAAAAAGCTTTTGCAATAAAATAAAACAAACCTAAATCAATACCGTTAGATGATTTTGTAATCGATCCTTCATGAGATCTAAAATAAGCTAACGGTTCATTTACAAAAGCAAATTTGGGGAAGTTCTTAGCAGTAAGGAGGAAAATTAAAACATCATTTCCTATCGCAAGGTCTGCAAAATTGAAGTTATGCTTGTTTGGTATATCTATAATCAGATTATTCCTTAAATAGAGGTGGCCGGGATTGTTTGGACAGGCAGAAGCGATTTATAAGTGATAAGCTGCCCATTCATGCCGCCACCCGCTTTTATAGTTTTCCTACTGAGCAGGTGGTTCCCTGCAGTATCTATAATTTTATAATTTCCATAGATGAATCCAGCATCTATATTGCTTGTGAAAGCTTTTTCAATAGCAGAAACAGCATGAGGTAAAAGCAAGTCATCAGAATTAACCCAGGCAATAATCTCTCCTGTTGCCATTCTAAGTCCCTTGTTAATAGCATGGGTTTGTCCATTATCAGGCTCAGAAAGCCAAATAATATCTTTATCATATTTCTTCAAAATATCAAGGGTTCCATCAGTTGATCCGCCGTCAATAACAATATGCTCTATATTAGGATAATCCTGATTCTTGACGCTCAGAATCGTTTCTTCAATAAATTGCCCCTGATTATATGAAGGTGTAATGATGGAAACTTTCAGGACATTCATGGATTTTATGTACTCACTAAACTATATTGAACGGGTTAAAAGGATATTATCATCAAAATGAGGTCTGGATACAAAAGTTTTAATTTCTGAAGTTTCGTTTCTCTTCATCGGCATCTGATCTTTATCTATGATATATGATGCTATATTAGTTTTATAATGATACCTGCCAACAAATTCATTAGATTAACAAACGACTTTCCGGACTGTAGCATCAGTAATAGGTCTGGACTAACTTGATATCATTTGAAAGTCTCCTTACCAAGCCGAGGAAAAAACAGGTTGCAGAAAAATACATTACAGATCCCCGCATTACTGGTTCCACCATAAAACCAACAAAAACAGATACTGTAACGGAGACAATAATAAGAATCAGCAATAGTGGAAGTTTTGCACGAATCACAGCGATAAAACTTCTTAAATGCATAACATGAAATATCAGCAGGAAAATCATCGGCAGAATCCCGGCATCATAAGCTATATCAAGCCATAAATTATGCACATAGTTGAGACCACCAATATACACTAACCGTCCTCCACCCATATTTTCAGGAAGTGCTTTAAGCATATACATCCAAGCTTCGTATCTACCTGTCTCAAGCCCTTGTTCTTCAAATCTGGTCGTAATAGAATATTGTGAGTAATCTTGGCCAGCATAAAAAAACAGATAAAACAATATTCCCAGGAAAATGCTTATTAAAAAAACTGTTTTTATCTTATGCCTCAGCTTTTGCTTTTTTATAAAGAAGTAAAGAAAGACAGAAGCTATAAATGACAGCACCAGTGCTATAAAAGGTGATCTGTTTTGCAATGCGGTATTAACATATACCCCAGCTACAACCAGAAGAGATATAATAATGATAATTAAAATTGAATAACGTTTACTCAGAGACTGATCCCTTCCAAGAAACAAAACCGGGGCAAGGCTTAATCCCAATGATGCAAAAAGTCCAAATAGTGTGCCATTGATGGAATCGCCGCCTGTCCAAAAACTGGGAGCAGAACGAGATAAAATTTCAGTATTATGACCTGAGGAAACGATTGAATAAACGGACAGAAAAGAAAAGACAACAAACCCGGCTACCATTGACAATATAATCCACACCAAGCCATAAGGCCAAGCAGGTGTATTTTTTCGCGATATTGAATAACCAGCAGCATAAGAGCCCATTATCAATAGAGGGAGTTTTATTGCGGATTTTAAATCTATGAACCCATACTTATAAATTATCAAATAATACATTATAGAGAACATCCCCAACAAGGAGACTTGAACAAGGAGGTCATTTATGACTCTCCCATTCCATGTAATGGAGCTAACAAAAAAAACTGCAAAAATAATCAACATAGATATTTTAGGGATATTTAAACCAAAAACAAATACGGCTAATACCAAAAAAACAAATTCAGATATCTTCTTTTTGTTAGATGTAATCAAGACTTTAACTCTACTTATCCTGTTAATATGTCTATAAATTCCTTACACATCAAAGCAACTCTTCATATAGCTCTACATACCTTCTGGCCTGAACTTCAAGAAGATACTCTCTTTCAGCTTTATCGTGAGCGGCTTCTGCAAGTTTTTTCCGGTGGTTTTCATCACCCAGAATCCAGTTTATACCTTGAGATAGGTCTTCCAGATCTTTGTATTTTGCAAGGTACCCATTTTTCTTATGGTCTATCATGTCAGGCATACCACCAACATTAAAAGCAACAACCGGAGTTCCACACGCTAAAGACTCAATCACTGTATTTGGGAGATTATCTTCCAAGCTCGGCGCTACAAAAACATCAGCAGAACTGTAAAGAAGAGCAAGAGAAACATCGTCTGAAAATCTTCCAGCATAATTAATTCCAAAGGGAAAAGTCTCGTTATTTTTGGAATGGCTGGCTCCGAACACAAGAAGATAGTAGTCTTTCAGATTACTTATAATTTCACTTAAATGATTAATTGCTTTATGTAAAAAAGAGAACCCCTTTCTCTTATCGCTTGTGGAACTTATTGCCCCAAAAAGGATTATTTTTTTATTCTTAGGCAGGTTAAGAATACTTCTTGCTGTCGACTTATTTATAGACTTGAATATATTTGTATTTAAACCATTCGGAATTACTTCAACTTTTACGTCTGATAATAACGAGCTTCTTTTAGCACATTCGGCAAGCCACTTGCTTGGAGTTACAATTGTCAAATTTAACCTCTTATATGCCCTCTCTTTTCTTGTCCAAATTCCTCTCGTAATGTCGCCATCCTTATCAGCATTCAACTGTGGACAAGAACCACAAGAATTGACATATCTTTCACATTCTCCTGAATAATGACATCCACCGGTAAAAGCCCACATATCATGGAGGGTCCAAACTATCGGTTTGCCTAACTTAGCAAGTCTTGAGATATTCCTTATAGAAAGGAAGCCTGCTGCTACCCAGTGGAGGTTTATAACCTCAGATTGCTTGAGCAATCCATCTTTCGCTATATTCCGTCCTATACAGCCCGTATAAAACGGTGTTCCTTCCCAATTATAAAACTTGAGAGGGATTTCATTTATAAAAGGTCGAGCCCTGCCCCATATTTTGTTAATTTTCCCAACAAGGCCATGAACACTTGGATCGTTACTTACTTTATCATCCACAAGCATCTTTGAATCAACACCGATACTTTTAAGGCCCAAATGCAACCTGTAAGCTGCCCGGGCTGCTCCACCCTGGATGTCTGTTTTGTTAAGATGTAGTATTGTCATAATAATAACCGCAATTGCGCAGTAGTATTTTTGATTAATCCTTTAGCAAAAGATAAAACTCTAAAGACAGGATAAACTGCTTTAGAAACAAAAGCTAATCTATAAGCACTTTTTAACAGATGACTATTAATTTCTTTTACTTTTTCGTAAATGTGTCCATGCCCCCCTTTAGCTTTTTCTATATATGAAAAGCCCAATGAAGGAATTATCCATCTATGCATAGTATATCTAAAATGAAAATTTTCGGGGAGATGACATTTGATACAAGGGGTAAAATTCCAGGCAGCCACTATGATTCCACCAGTTGCAAGATGCCTGTTAATGTTAATTATGAGTGATACGGGGTCATCTATATGCTCGATTACATCCGTGGTAAATATATAATTGTATTCCTTGTTATTTAATTTATCCACAATTTTGATATTGTCAAAATCTCTTATATTATCGTGGGCAAAGTTTGAAGCATGTGGTTCATATATCTCTATATCCGCCTCAGGACAATGAAGAGCTATCTGTTTAGCGAGGGCACCAAAACCACCACCGTAATCAAGGACTTTAGGACTATCTCCTTCCACATACTGAGCCATCCCCTTTCTATGTTGCATTGACACAGTATCCGCTTCTATCCATAAACCGTTTAAGAGCCACACGGGATGAGTATAATATTCACTAAACCTTTCCTCATCATAATTTTTATTATTCAATCCCAGATCATCCCAAACCTGGTCCATTATAGACCATACTTCTTCCAATTGAGGAGATTTGTCAAAATAAGGTTCTAAGTATTTCTCTAAATCTTTCCACCCCGGAGAACTCCGTACAACTACTAAAACTTCATCCCATGTTCGCACTAAAATGTCTCCTTTGAAAAAATCCGAGACACTTAACCTCTCAGATTCCTTCTAATAAGTTCTCTATGTTACTACTTTTGCTTGTAGATTGGTGAACAATTTCCTTGCTTTAGATTTAGCACGGGCTATCAAGTTAGGAGGACCAAAATGGTTCTTTTGAGTAAACTCATCCGCCAGGGTATCACGAATCATGTAAGGAGGATGTTGTAAGGGGAATGTCATTACTTCAACAGGCATATTGGCAAGTCTGCTTTTGCTCATAGTATGAGTCGCCTCCTCCCCAAAACCAATATTTGAAACAAGGTTAACCTTGGGAAGAATACTAAGCCCGCCTTGAATCCAGCAGGCAAAGGTCCAACGATAAGCCCAAGAATTTATTCTACCTTTGTAAGTTATCTCAAAAATATTCTTCCAGTATTTCACAGCCTCAGGGTTGCAAAGCATGTCCTTAAGCCAATCGCCTTCCCGTATTTCCGGCCAACGACTCATGGTAATATCATAATGTCTCCAAGCCCGGCTCCAAGACGCCCATCCCCAGCAATGATTATAACGCGAAAAATAGTAGCTGTATTCAGTTCGTTTACGCCCAAACTGAAAATTGTCTCCGGAAATTGCCATGATGCGCTCATCATCCCGATATTTTTCCAGCAATTCCTCGCAAAAACGGAAAAATGTAGTGTGAGGCAAACAATCGTCTTCCAGAATAATGGCCTGCTCTACATTCTCAAATACCCAATCCAGT
The DNA here is from genome assembly GCA_035873375.1 of Nitrospirota bacterium. NCBI lineage: Bacteria > Pseudomonadati > Nitrospirota > Nitrospirota bacterium. The sequence continues at coordinate 16,410 of JAYWMQ010000055.1, forward strand.
CCAGATGACACACGTTGGTTACAGCCCAGATTCAGATCAGAGTAATTTTTCAGAACTTCACATTCCCAGTCCACTCGGTCAATGATGGCCCTGACAGCCTCACACCGCCCTGCTTCGTCAGGTTGGTCTGGCCGTGGGCCGTCAGCCACAACCAATAACATGGAAGGTTTAGCCTTCCTGATTTCTTCAAAGACCCGTTCCGTTGTTCCCGGGCGATTGAAAACAAGAAAGGCAAGCGGAGTTTTTAACTGCCAGTCAGACATTCAGTACCTTCTTAAAATAAGTAATGGTTCATATTATCTGCAAAGAATGAGGGGCTCTCCAAAGCTTCTTATGGCTTTTGTGCTTCCATATACAATGATTCCCAGCTTCTATCCTCACTATCCTTGATAATTCTTTTATCCGCACCTTCTATAAAGTTAACTTCTTTAACATTAACAAACCCGACTTCATCTAAAAACCTTCCAAGCAACGCACTATCCCACACAGAAAAATGTCCATGGTTTTGAGTAAGAGACCATATAGCTTCAGCACCTGTCGGCCATCTCTTAAATATTTCGTGAGCTTTTTCCCCACAATAATAATCAATATATTTTCTAAGATCCGGCACGGAAAGTCTTGCCCAGCATCCTGATTTTAACGTTCTCAGTATTTCTTTTAAAAGATTCTGTCCTTGCAGAGGAGATAAATGTTCTAAAGTGTGTTCAGTGAAAACTCCATCCCAGTAATTATCATCGCAGTTTAGTGGAAATCTTAAATCTAACATCCAGTCAGGTCTTTTAGGGTATTTTTTCCAAAATTTAATACCTTGAAAAAAATCAGCATTTACCCAACCATCGAAAAATTTACTTCCACAACCAAGATGTAAAAATTTATACTTGCGGTTACAAACAGGAGGTTTTTTATTCAGAAATAAACGTCCATAAAAACTAATACATTCAAATTTAATTAGTCCACTTAATGAAACTCTATATTTTGCTGAATAAATAGAATAATCCTGAATAGTTGATTTACAATACATTTTCCCTCACTTCATCTTAATAACTCTTGACTTCTGAATTCAAAAATACTTACGAAATTAGTGTTATCCGGGGTTTATTGCTTGAATGATCCCACGTAGTTTTTACCCCAAAAAACCACATATCTTATTGGTGCAATAAAAGCCTTGCTTTGCATAAGAGCAGTTTCAAAAAGTCGTGGATAAACGAATGATGAAAAATAGCCTGAAACAGCATAGGAAACTACCGTAGCAATTGCTGCACCTACACCTTCATACTGAGGTATTAAAATAAAGTTCAGAATTAAATTAATAATTGCTCCAAGTGAGGTAGTAAAAAACGAAAACCTGATCAATCCTTCATTTATCAGATACTGAGTCCTTGCAACTCCGAGGAAAACAAACAAACAAGCCCAGATATGAATGGCAAATATAGTTTCCGCTCCTGCATAAGCATCACCGTAAAGTATACGTATAATAGCGGGAGCTAAAAAAAAAACGGAATAGAGAGCCCGTATGCAAGGGTAGCGTTTAAATCATAAAACTTCTGCATGCGCTTTTTATAGATTTGCTCATCAAGTTGTTTGCTTTTTACAATTGAAGGAAAGACCGACGATGCAATAGCCATGGGTATAAAATACCAGATTTCAGACAGGCGAACTGCTGCAGCATAGGTTCCCACTGCTTTTTTGCCAATCATCTCTCCCAGCATAATCTGATCTATTTTCAAATAAACTGCAATGGCCAATCCGGCAAAGATGAGCGGCCATGACTCCTTAACAAGGCTTAGTGCCACTGAATATGCCGGCCGCCATTGGGTTAAGCTCTTCCCCTTCTTTTTGAAGAAAAAAAGCAGTCCAATCACTGACAGAATGGTTTGAGCTAAATTAATGATAACAAAGGCAAGGAGCGATGCACGCTTAAGTATAAGGACAACCTTGGCAACAGAGGTAAGGATAAAAGAGGAATTTTGAGAAAGGACGGTATATTTGGAAGCAACACGGGATCTGAACCACAGGTCAATTGTGTTAAACGACTGCACGACCAAGCCAAGTCCAAGAATGGCAATCACCAAACGTGTAAGAGTATCCTCGGGCTTCAGCATGGCAGAGACACTAACCACAACGGCAAGTGCAAAAACCCCACCAGTCAGCTTAAGAAGGAAAGCACTCCCCAGGATTTCGTTCTGACGTTCCGGGTGTTTGACAAGCTCCCTAACCACTATATTGTCCAGCCCTAATGTAGACAGGACTGAAAATAGTCCCACAAAGGCTATTGCGTAATTCAGAATTCCATACTGCTCAGGACCAAGGTAACGGGCTACCCACACGCCAACAAACAGTCCCACACCCATACGCAAAATCCTGTCGGCAAAGAGCCAACCGGCGTTAGTAATAACTTTTTGCAGGTTGAGCCGCTTGTCTAACCTTGTGCGAATAAAGGCCGGGAGGAATTTAATCCATGTTTGATTCATGTTTGATTCATGTTTATCAAGCTAACAGGCTAACAGGCTAACAGGCTAACAGGCTAACAGGCTAACAGGCTAACAGGCTAACAGGCTATCAAGCTAACAGGCTAACAGGCTATCAAGCTATCAAGCTATCAAGCTATCAAGCTAACAGGCTATCAAGCTATCAAGCTATCAAGCTATCAAGCTATCAGGCTAACAAGCTATCAAGCTATCAGGCTATCAAGCTATCAAGCTATCAAGCTATCAAGCTATCAAGCTAACAGGCTAACAGGCTAACAGGCTAACAGGCTATCAAGCTAACAGGCTAACAGGCTAAAGTGCCAACTTTTTGTAAAACTTCCAGAGTAATTTCCCCACTTCACTACGTATGGCCTCAATCCCTTCGTATTCTTTTTCCGAAACGTATCCAAGTCTCCTTGAAAAATCAAGCAGATATTCTGTTTCTGCCATTGAACCGATTGCAATGCTCACAAATCTTGCAAGCTCTTTATCACCCTTTCTGGCATATCCCTCTACAATATTGGTTGGGATTGAAAGGGCTGCCCTTCTTAACTGAGAAGTAATGCCGTAGATTTCGTCTTTTGGAAACTTCTTTGTTACTTTATACACTTCAATAGCAAGCTTATCAGAGGTTTGCCATACGATTAATTCCTTGTAGTTCATGTGTTTTTTAACAGGCTGGCAAGCTTGCAAGCGAGCAGGCTATTAAGGCTATCACGGCTGGTAAGCTAACTGGCTAACACGGACCTATTTCTCGTTTCCTTAGAGAAGTCTTTATTGAAATCATTTATAGTTCTGCAACCAATCAAGGTTGTTCTTTATCTCATCCCTTTGTCTTACATTAAGAAAACTTGTTATCCTCCTGATTAATTCCTTTAAAAGAAGATAATCTGTTACAACCATTCCACTGTGTGATATACCTTTTGCATTGTACCCTTTACTCCTTAAAGCAACTGCTATGCGGTCCGAGAGATCTTCATCTATATAGAGCTTTATTTTCTCCAAGTCTCGCCTTCTGTCTTCTTAAACCAGTACTCTTCCCTGTTCTCTTCGATTATTCTGTCAATCTCTTCTTTATGGTCATAATAGTAAGAAAGGGCATCATAAACCTGAGCATGCGTAATGTGAGGATACATGGCTACTATCTCATCCACTGAATGTCCCGCTCTGTCCATTTCAACAATAAGACTAACACTAACCCTTGTCCCTTCAATTACAGGGTCTCCTCCACATACATTTTTTTTCTGCTAATATATAGATGTGGCTTTGACTTCTTAACTGCAAATCCCATACTTACCCCCGTATTATCTTTATAATCAAATTATAGCATATATGTTTGGCTGACAAGCTAACAGGCTGGCAGGCTTGCAAGCTGGTAAAAAGGACAGGCTACCGCCGTTCCTACGCCATGGGTAGGACTGAAAGTGGTGGATTGTGTGGCTCCTTTCAGAGCTGGAACCGTTGTTTATAGGCATGATCGAGAAGCCTGACCTGCAATACTTGATCTTGCTGGAGTTACTCAAATTGGTTGTGGTCAGGAAGGGTACGTCTTGAACCCTTTGTGTTTAGACACATAAATTATAAAACTTGTCTCCTTATGGTGTCAAGGGAACAGGCTAACAAGCTGGCAGGCTATCAGGCTGGCAGGCTGACAAGGGAACAGGCTGGCTAACTGGCTGGCTGGCCAGTTACGTGAGTACGATACCAATCATAGGTCTGCTTGATCCCCTGCTTCAGGGTTATTTGGGGGTTCCAGCCGAGTGATTTCAGTTTGGTCACATCAAGAAGCTTCCGTGGGGTGCCATCAGGTCTGGTTGTATCCCAGGTTATACCGCCCTTGAACCCCACGGTCTCCTTTATTATCTCTGCAAGCTCTTTTATCGTTATGTCTTTACCTGTGCCAATGTTGATCAGAGCAGGGTCAATGCCTGGCTTTATGTCATAGTTTTCCATAATAAAGAGGCAGGCATCTGCAAGGTCATCGACATGCAGGAATTCACGGCGGGGTGAGCCTGTGCCCCAGAGAACGACTGGTTGGAGGTTAGAGGCTGGAGGGGTGGGTTCAATGGATTTGGCTTCGTGGAATTTTCTTATCATCGCAGGAAGGACATGAGAGGTCTCAAGGTCAAAGTTGTCATTAGGGCCGTAGAGGTTTGTGGGCATCACTGATATAAAATTGGTTCCATACTGCCTGTTATATGCCTGGCACATCTTTATGCCGGCAATCTTTGCAACTGCATAGGGCTCGTTTGTGGGCTCAAGCACACCTGTCAAGAGATATTCTTCTTTCATTGGCTGGGGAGCAAATTTTGGGTATATACAGGAGCTCCCGAGAAAGACAAGTTTTTTAACACCGCTCAGGTATGCAGCATGCAGCATACAGGTCTGGATCATAAGGTTGGTATAAATAAATTCAGCCGGGTATGTATTATTTGCTATGATACCACCGACCTTTGCTGCTGCAAGAAATACATACTCGGGCCGTTCTTTTTTAAAAAACTCCTCGACTTCAGCCTGTCTGGCAAGATCAAGTTCAGAGTGAGTGCGGGTGATTATGTCCGTGTATCCTTCGGATTGAAGCCTCCGCACGATAGCAGAGCCGACAAGGCCGCGATGACCGGCAACATAAATTCTGGAGGATTTAAGCATCCTTAACCTACCGTCTGTATATTTTTTGTCCAGTTTATGCCTTTCTCTTTCAGAACCTTTTTCCCGTCAAAGGAGAGGTCCACGCCTGCCAATTCCATATCAGATTCCACCATTATCTTCACAAGTTCTTTAAATGTTACCCTGGGTTCCCAGCCAAGCGCTTCCCTTGCCTTTGATACATCGGCAAGCAGGTATTCTACCTCTGTGGGACGGAAGTATTTTGGGTCAATCTCAAGAAGAACATCTCCGATGTTGACAGAGGTCAGATTTTGGAGATCAGGGGAGAGGGAACAAACAACACCTTTTTCATCAACTCCTTCACCCTCCCACCCTATCTCTATACCCGCATATCTGAAGGCAAGCTCCACAAAATCTCTTACTGAATGACTCTCGCCCGTACCAATCACATAGTCGGCAGGTTTGTCCTGCTGGAGCATCAGCCACTGGCATACCACATATTCAGGTGCAAAGCCCCAGTCCCTTCTGGCTTCGAGGTTTCCAAGATAGAGTTTATTCTGTTTTCCGGCTATTATACCTGCAACTGCCCTCGTAATTTTTCTTGTTACAAAGGTCTCACCCCTGCGGGGCGATTCATGATTAAATAGTATGCCGTTACATGCAAACATGTTATAGCCTTCTCTATAGTTAACAGTCATCCAGTAGGCATAGACTTTTGCAGCAGCATAAGGGCTTCTTGGATAAAAAGGTGTTTTCTCGTTCTGTGGCGGTGTAGATGCGCCAAACATCTCTGAAGAGGACGCCTGATAGAATTTTGTCTTTATCCCGCTCCTCCTGATTGCCTCAAGAAGCCTTGTTGTGCCCAAACCTGTTATATCTCCTGAAAATTCGGGCATGTCAAAACTTACACGCACATGGCTTTGAGCGCCAAGGTGATAGACCTCGTCAGGCCTGATATTATAAATAAGATGTGTCAGTTGACCGGAGTCTGCAAGGTCTCCGTAGTGGAGAAAGAGCCTCGCACCCGAAATATGGGGGTCTACATAAATGTGATCGATCCTTCCTGTATTAAATGTGCTTGCCCTGCGGATAAGACCATGAACCTCATAGCCCTTTGACAGGAGAAATTCCGTCAGGTATGAACCATCCTGACCTGTAATACCTGTGATAAGGGCCTTGCGGCCTGCATGTGGCAGGTCCTTTCTTTTTAATTCCGCTGCTTCCATGAGTTCAAATCCCTCCTTCTTTAAATTCAAACAGTAAGCCATTACTGCAACAACATTCAGCTCTTTATTCCCTCTCGTCCCTTCCGTACAGATCATCAAATCTCACAATATCGTCCTCTTCAACGTACTCGCCATTCTGGACCTCTATTATCTCTATCGGCACCTTACCGGGATTTTCAAGTCTGTGGAGGGTGGATTTCGGCACATAGGCTGACTCGTTTTCATGAATAAACCTTTCCCCCTCACCGATTGTCACCTTTGCAGTGCCCCTCACCACCACCCAGTGCTCGGACCTGTGATAATGCATCTGCAGGCTCAGCCTTGCGCCGGGATTGACCTCTATCCTCTTAATCTTGTACCTCCGTCCTTCTTCAAGCACTGTATAACTGCCCCAGGGCCTGTATACACTGGTATGCTCCATAACCTCCCGCCTGCCCAGCGCCCTGAGGCTCTCAACCACTTCCTTCACTTTCTGGGTCTGATCCTTTGTTGTGATAAGCATGGCATCGTCAGTCTCTATAACCACAACACCCTCAAGGCCTATAGTTGCGATAAGCCTTCTGTTGCCTATTACAAAAGAATCCCGTGTATCAATGGAAAGAACGTCTCCTATCTTTATATTCCCGTCCTTGTCCCTCTCAAATGCCTCGTACATGGACTCAAAACAACCGACATCGTTCCAGTAAAGATCAACGGGCATTACAGCCACTTTTCCCGACTTCTCCATAACGGCATAATCAATGGATATATCCGGCATCTCCTTAAAGTGTAAAAGGGCAGCGTCAAACCCCTCACCGAGCCTCTGGTAAATATCAGGGCTCCATTGTCTTAACTCATCAAGGATAGTACCAATGGTAAAGACAAATATCCCTGCATTCCAGAAGTGTTTGCCCTCAGAGAAATAGCGCCCGGCAGTCTCCCTGTCTGGTTTTTCAGTGAATTCTCCCACTGAGAAACAGCTGTTTTCCGGCAGGGTTGAGGGTTGTCCGGTTTCCAGGCTGACCGGCTTGCCGGCTTTAATATATCCGTATCCGGTCTCAGGCCTTGTGGGTTTTATTCCAAGGGTCACCAGAAGGCCTGTCTCCGCAACCTCAGCAGCCATATTCAGACAGGCCCTAAAGTCATCTTCAGGCCTTATAATATGGTCCGAGGGGAGGACTACCATTACCTCATCCATCCCGCATCCGAGTTTTTCCATACAGTAGATGGCTGAAAGACCTATAGCCGGAGCGGTATTCCTGCCAACAGGCTCAAGAATAAGGTTATTGCCGGGACTTCCCTCTATTGAATTAAGGTCGGAAAGCACATGAAACTTGTGTTTTTCATTGGTCACCACCACGAAATCCTCTCCGGACACAAGGGGTGCAAGCCTCTTTACGGTCTGCTGAAGAAGTGAAAGAGAGCCGTTTATCTTCAGAAACTGCTTTGGATACTCCTTACGGGACAGGGGCCACAGCCTTGTGCCGGAGCCGCCTGCAAGGATTACTGCCTTCACATTACCTCCATTGAATCTTTGAGTTCCTTATCCAGCAGGGCCTTGTAGCTCTTCAGACTCTCCTCATCCTCTGCTTCCACTCTCATGACCACAACCGGCTGCGTATTGCTTGCCCTTACAAGCCCCCAACCGCGCTCAAAGACCACTCTTACACCGTCTATGTTATTGAGCTCCTTTATTGGAACCGCCCCATTGCCGGATGCCATCTGTTCCTGAAACCGTTTCACCACTCTCTGCACCACTGATTTTTTTCTCTCCTCAGGACAATCTATTCTTATCTCCGGGGTATAGTGCATCCGCGGGATATCAGAGAGCAGTTCATTCATACCCAATCCCCGTGTTTTCATTATCTCTACAATCCTCATAGTTGTATATACAGCATCATCATAGCCTAAATAACCATCTGAAATGAATATATGGCCGCTGAATTCTCCAGCCAGAACGGCGCCCTCCTTTTTCATCTTGTCTTTCACAAGGGAGTGCCCTGTTTTCCACATTATGGGCCTGCCACCGTGCCGCTCTATGTCATCAAACATCACCTGGGAACACTTCACATCACCGACAATAACGGCTCCGGGAATCCTCTTCAGTATATCCCTTGACAGCACTATCATAATCTGGTCCCCCCAGATTATATCGCCCGCTGCATCGACAACCCCGATCCTGTCTGCGTCCCCATCATATCCAACGCCTAAATCAGCCCCCCAGGTTCTGGTTGTCCTTATCAGGTCTTCAATATACTCTATGATCGTCGGGTCCGGATGATGGTTTGGAAATCTCCCGTCCGGCTCGCAGTAGAGAGGCTTAACCTCACACCCGGCCGCATCCAGCAGCTCCGGTACTACCAGACCTGCTGTACCATTGCCGGCATCTACAACTACCTTCAAACGCCTGTATTTTTTATCTGACAGATAAGAAAACCTGCTGATAATGAACTCTTTATACGCGGAAATAATATCGTATTCTTTTATACTGCCCTTGTGTTGACACTTAGACCATTCTTTCTTCAGCAAGATATCCTTCAGCCTCTGAATGGAATCCCCGAAGATAGTCTCTTTGCCGACACTCAGCTTAAAGCCGTTATACTGCGGGGGGTTATGACTGCCTGTTACCATAACGCCGCCATCAACATCAAGATGAAATATAGAGAAATACTGAAGGGGTGTGGGACAGAGACCGACATCAATAACATCAATACCGGAGCTGACCACTCCTTCAATCATGCCACCGGCAAGTTCCTCTGAGCTAATTCTTGCATCTCTGCCTATGGTTACACATTTAGCCTCCGGATTTAGCCTCCTGAGATATGAACCAAATGCCCTGCCGAGAGAAAAGGCAAACTTTACCGTAAGGTCCCTCCCGGCAACCCCCCTTATATCGTATTCCCTGAATATCTTCTCGTTCATCAACTATATTATAACCTGAGTTGAGGGATTCAAATCTCTCTAAAAATTATAACTCAGTTCAAAAGACATCAGATTAATCCTGCTGTCCTTATCAGAGAGGTCTTCATAATCCTTTAAACGTCCGGAGATATACCGTCCTTCCATACTCACCCCCCCTCCCACATCAAACTTCACACCTACCGACGATTCAACCTTGGTGGGGTTAATGCTGCCGGACAAATTATGCTTCTCCTTATCATATGAGAGCTTAACCCAGCCGTTTATCTCAGGCACACGATAACTCATTTCGAAAAAGAGATCCCTTGAGTCAGTGCCCATATGATGACCTATTATCCTGCCTTTATATGTATAGCCTGTTCTGTAAATATCATGATTATACCAGACATTCGGAAGATTCTTTAAATAAGTGTTTGCATATTCAGCCCTGAAATCAATCCTCTCAAGGCCAAGAATTCGCGGCAGATAAATACCTCCCAGATATGCCCACTTGGTCGGCAGTCCCCCTGCCTCGTCTTCTCCGGCAGCCTCCGCGTATATTTGCAATGGCTGCCATTTCAGAGGGAGTGTCAGCTTTATGTCACAGCCCATCCTCTGGTCTCCTGCCTCAACATCTTCAGGGTCTCCCGCAACATCATTTGCCGGGTTCTCCCCCCTACCCGTAAAACTATCCCACCACGTTTTAAGGTCTTCCGAACGGCCTTCTCCACCTAAAAGCGCTGTTCTCTGGAGCCCTATCTCAAAATATGGTATGGGCTTGAAATTAAAACGCATCCCCCATAAATACGGGTTGGGCACAACCCTCTCCTTCTCAAGCTCTGTTGCAAACAGGGTAAAATTAAAAGGGCCAAGATACTTGAATATCCAGGGCAGAAGGACGGGATGGGGATTTGTAATTTTTATAATATTCATGGGCTCGGAATTATTGGAGAGCAGTATGGAACCATGACGCCCCGGCCCCCACCACTGTGAATCCTTGCCTAACTCAAGCTCCAGGCCTGCAAAACTCAGAACGCCATAAGCCCTCTTCATTATTATATCTGTCTCATTGTCAGAATCAGAATACCTTCCCTCTGGATTGATGAAAAAAGAGGTCCTCCCGAGATCTGCCCTTGATATAAGGCCAAATCTTGCGTTGGACTCTTTTTTGTAGTTGTCACCATCGTTGTTATAGATTATCTCCTGTGGATCGCTGTCAGAGTAAATATACTTAGCATAAACTCTGTCAATAGGCTTTATATACTCGATATTTATATGTGTCGTTCCACCACGTTCATCCCTGAACCTTTTCTTCAGGGATTGAACCAGCTGCTGTATGAAAAGGCTTTTACCTTCTGAATTCCTCTCCGCCTCAAGTATCAGTCTTGCCACCTCCTTGCGGCTTAAAGGTCTGCTTGCAAGCAGAGCACTCTGGATAATCCCTTCTGCCTCCAGCCGGAGAAGGACATCGTAGGTATCGTCGTCTACAGGAACGTTTGTGGAAGCCACAGAGACCTGGGTAATCAGCAAAACAGATACTATAACTATTACAATATTTATCACACCTTTAGAAAGCAACAAGCACCACCCCCGCTGAAACAGCAATCTGATACAGTATCTGCGTAATATCCTTGATGTTTCGCATCCATGCAACTCTTTCAAGTTTCTCAGGAACAACTACGGTATCTCCTGACTCCACCTTTCCGCTGCCTGCCTCCCACCTGAACCTGTCACTGTTCCATGAAAGACCAAGGAACCCACTGCTTACTTTCAAGGCAACACCATTGGCCTTCAGTATATACACACTATCCTTATCCGCGTTTTTAGTGTAACCACCGGCAAGGTCTATGTAGTAGTTATACTCTTTCTTGTCCTTTTCATAAACAAAGGCATTCTGGCTATAAACAGAACCTATTACCTGAACAGTCATCGGGTCCGTGGGGATATATAAGGAATCGCCGTCTTCGAGTTCAATGTCATATGAGGTCTCTTTCAGTTTATCCGGAGGATATAACTGAACCGCTATCCTGCCTTTAGCCCTGACTGAACCGAGTTTTGCAATAAACCGTCTTTTCTGTTCTGCCTCCAGCTTCATCATCTTCGCCTCTGCCGGGGAAGTCGCAGTTGCTATCTGTGCTGTTCCTGTGCTCAGGAGTTCCCTTTCGAGCCTGCCTACCATCTCATCAATCTGCTTCTGCTGCAGCTTTCTTACCCGTTCCCTCATAAAAACTGCGCCCCGCAGATACGCCTTATCAGAATACCCGCCAGCCCTTTCAATAAGCTCGGACAACCTCTCACCTTTTTTAATAATATATTTGCCGGGGAATCTTACCTCTCCGGTAACAGTGACAAACAGCTCTTCCTGCCATTCTGAAATGCGCTTTATATACAGCCTGTCGTAGGGTTTTAGAGAAAGGTTGTGGTCAGGGTCACCGCTGAGGGCCTTTCTCAGGTTTATCGTTTTATACTCCTCCCTCACGCTCTTGCCATCCTTTATAATCTGCGAGGATATCTCGACTTCATCCAGATATGCAGATTCGAGGACATTGCCTGATGCAAAGACAAGGTCGCCCACCTTCATGCCTTCCGTGAACTCGTATACCCCGGGGTTTAGAACATCACCCTCTATTGAAACCGTCTGCCTATAATTTTCTTCCCATATCGAATGGATGATTATTCTGTCAGACGCCTGGAGCAGGATATTTTCTTCCGGGTCTTCAGCCATTGCTTTTTCGACATTAAAGTATATTCGCGAAACTGCCCCATCTTCATCACGCCTAAGAATCTCACCCTTTTCGAGATAAGCATCCTTTGTGAGATTTCCTGCTGAAAGTATTGCATCCCGGACTTTAAAGTTTTTAATCAAATCGAGCTTGATCTTATCGGATGTTTTTGTTGCTTCTAATTCCTTCCTCCTGATCTTTAATTCCATTGCTTCAATCCCTAACTTCATTTTTTCAAAATCCGTTGTTTCGTTTAATTTCATCTCCTCAGCTTTAGACTTCAAATTCTCGAGTTCAGACTTCAAATTTTCAAGTTTTAATTTCGTTCTGATATTCTTTGCTGACTTTTCAAGTACTTCCCCGGAATCCCTGCCGGTTTTCAGATTCCTTACCTCTCCTTCAACAGTCACAAATGGTTTTTCGAGGAAAAACCATTTTGAAAAAATATAAATTGAATCCTCCGGCTGCAACTCAATATTGTTTTCGGCATCATCATAAAAAATGACTTTCCCGAGGTCAAAGGAAATCAACTTTACTTCAAGGGCAGGAGGGGTCAGCCGTTTAACCAGTGCATAGCCAAAATACGTCTCTTTCAGCAGGTCATTCTCATCCTTTATTAAATCTCTGACCCTCATCCCGGGTTTGAGCTCATATTTGCCGGCCCGCTTGACGTTTCCATTCAGGAAAACAACGTTCTTCACCTCTTCAACTATTGAAAATACCTTTACCAGGTCTGCGTCCTGAAGCATGACATCCTTTGATTTGGTCAGGTCCTTATCATCAATATCAATAACTACCTGTCTCTCGTTTTTCTGAATCCTCTCAACCTGTATCTGCTGTGTATAAGCAGTCGGGATTATCCCGCCCGCAAGTTCAAAAAGGTTTTGAAGATCATATTTCCCCTTCAGCTCATAGATGGCAGGTCTTTTAACATTGCCGGCAATGCCGACCAATGGCCCTACAGTAGGAACGAACACGACATCACCGGACTGGAGCACTTTGTCGTGGGACTTGTCCCCTTTCAGCAGAAGGTCGTAAAAGTCCATTACCGTTACAGTCCTGTTGTTTCTCTTCAACCGGATATTCCGCAAGGAACCGATCTCCGTGGGACCGCCTGCAGCTAAAATAGCATTTGTTATTGTTGAAAACGAGTCAAGGGTATAGCTGCCCGGCCGTTTAACCTCGCCAAGCACAAAGACCTGGATGCTTTTTAAATCCCCCATTGTAACATTTGCTTTTGCCCCCACTATCTGTTCAGCATTTTGAACAATAAACTTCTTCATATCCGCAAAACGCATGCCTACGACAGAAAGAGGGCCGATTTCCGGAATATTTATATTGCCGTCCCTGTCAACAGTAAGGACGTACTGTGCATTTATCCTGCCCCACAGCATGAGCCTGACTTCATCACCGGGGCCTACAATATAGTCAGATGTAACAGAAATATCCTGGCGGGGCATCAGCAATGCCTCTCTGAAGAACTCATAACCAAATGGTTTTAAGTCAGTTGAAATACCTTGATAAGCTCCAACAGTTCTGTATCTGTCAAATAATGAACGTGCACGCCTTTTTTCTCCAACTCTCTTCTTTGCTTTCTTCTGTTCTTTTACAAGAGTCTTCCTTTTCTCAAGGAGCTTTTTGCCCCTTTCTATATCTTCCGGAGTCAGGTCTTTAAACTCAGGCATTTCCTTTAATGTTTTTACGGCTTCGGGGGTAAGTGCGCCTCCGGTGACGCCAAGCCCTCTCTCTATGGCCTCTTGCTGAGCAGGGGAGAGTCTCTGTAATTGTTCTGTTTGCTTCTGTGATACTGCACTACCATTGTCTGCATGTACAGCAAAAGGAAATAGCAAGCAGACAGCAAGCAGAATGCAGAATACAGCGCCTGGAATATGGAATCCGGAATATAAGCAGGATCTTTTTCTGATTTTCAACGTTCGGCTTCTGTCTTCAGACATCCTCCCCCTCCGTTTTTATATGTACCTCTTTATCTTTATCTCTATCTTTATTCTTAGCCCTCTCTATATTTTCCAGAAAAAAGGCAAGGAATATTCCTGCGAACAGTGAGAGCAAAAAACTCAACATCACCATCAAGGACCTTTTTGGCTTTATCTTTCTGTCAGGCACCATCGGAGGGTCAAGGACCTTGAATGCAAAGTTTTCCTTTACCTCCGCCATCATGGACGTCTCTACCTGATGAGCTATCAGGTTATATATCTTCTGTTTTATAAAGGGATCCGAAGTGTTTTTCAACTGATCCTCGAGATATTTTCTATTAGTATTAGCCACTCTTTTTGCTTCTTCACTCATATGGCTGTTAAGTGTTGTCAAAAAATCTTCAACTATCGCTGCTGCCTCTTCGGGGTCATAAAAGTCTACTGAGATCACAATCGTGTTGTTCTTAATGTTATCATTAACTCTGACCATATTATCAAACGCCCTGAGCCCATCCCAGATAGAAGGAATCCCTTCCTCTTCTTCTTTCCTTGACGTTACCTTGTCCTCAGGTCTGATTACCTTAACAATACTTCCGATTAATTTGAAAGGGTTAAAGTTAAAAGAATCATCCTTTTTCCACTCTTTTTTCCCCTCATCCCACTGCTCATCAAAGAGCACCGGCAAGAGATTATACTTCCTGATAATCTTTTCCCTGAGGATATTTGAGTTTAATAGTGCAATAATTTCCGATGAGCTTGCCGAGCCCGGCAGGGTAATTCTTGGCATACCGGAAAGCTGTGATGCAAGGGCAGCCAGTCTTCTTCCTTTCCCTCCTTTATCACTGACCGGTGCAATAACAGCCTTTGATTGATAAATATTCGTCTCAAACAGGGAGATTATTGCAGTGGCAAAGACGGATACAAGCACGAGTATGATTATCAGTAGCTTGCGTTTTACCAATACACGCCAGTAATCGAGGAGGGTCCTCTCCTCTTCGTCTTCAGGAAATATGCTTTTTATATTGTCTTGCATCAAATATCTTTAATTTTGTTTTAAACTATACTTAATGCTGCAAGAAAGTTAAGAAAGGATTTAATCAAGCTTACCACACTCCCGGCAACCCTCCGTCAACAGTAACAAGGTCAGATAAAGATGTATCCTGCACCTTCTGAGATTTGAATGAAATTATAAAACTTGTCCCCTTATACTGTCAACAAGAGCAGGGAGGAAATGGAGAAATGGAGAAATGGAGAAATGGAGAATCTGGAGAGATGGAGAACTTGGAGGGATGGAGATAGACCTTTGAATATAGAACTCTAAACCTTGACAATAGACTGCATATTATCGGAAAATTAAAGATGCGCAGGCAACTGCCCGGCATTCTTACAGACCTTGCAGGCTTCTTAACCTCTGTTATTTATTGTTATTTATGAATTCATGATATTTGGGGCGTCGACAAACGGCAAGTCAGGAGATTTTGGATCTCCCATGTGGTGGTTCGAATCCACCCGCCCCAGCCAAGGGAAAATATGGAGTGATGGGATAATACGTGGAGTAATGGAATAATGGAGCAGTGAAAAAGGATGATATATTTAAATTTATAGCAACACTCGGCCCCCTGGGTTATTCGCCTGTAGCGCCAGGCACAGTTGGAAGCGCCCTCTCCTGCCTGACTTATATATTCTTCCGCCCGGATGTCATGGCACTCTCCATAATCATACCCGTTGGGTTTGTTGCAGGAGTTCTGGTATCAGACAGGACTGAAAAATTACTGAACGAGAAGGATAGTTCACATATTGTGGTGGACGAGTTTGTGGGATACCTCGTCTCCGTCTTCCTTGTCCCCTTCAGCATACCCAATGCCATTCTTGCATTTTTTCTCTTCAGGGCCTTTGATATACTCAAACCCACCCCCATCAGACAACTCGAAAGACGCATACCGGGTGGACTCGGAATAATGATAGATGATATACTTGCAGGGGTTTATGCTAATCTTGTATTGAGGTTAATTTTGGTTATAATCTTGAAGATTGGAGTAATGGAGTGAGAAAAGACCTGGGGGGTTGGAGAACTGGAGGGCTGGAGTGGGGGAAACTTTAGAGGTCGTATCCGGGATACATGAAATTTTCAGGGAAAAGGGGTTAACACTCTCAATAGCCGAGTCATGCACGGGTGGGCTTATCAGCCATTATATAACTTCACTTCCGGGTGCAAGTGCCTTTTTTGAGGCAGGAGTTGTCACATACTCAATTGAGTCAAAGGAGAGAATCCTTGGAGTCTCCCCTGAAATCATCTCTACCCATGGAGTGGTGAGTGAGGAGACGGCAAGGGATATGGCTGAAAAGGTAAGGCAGCTTACAGGAACAACATGCTCACTTTCAACTACCGGCAATCTTGGGCCTGACGTGCTTGAGGATAAAGAAGCGGGGCTTGTATATATGGCGGTAAGCACCGTAACCCAAACCCTTTCAAGGGAGATGAGATTCACCGGGGACAGAGGGGAGATTAAGGAAAGCGCAGCGCTTGCGGCACTAAAACTCCTTGTGGAAGGAGTAGCATAGTGCCGAGGGTATGTTTAAAAACCAGGTTGAGGTTGAGAAAGATGGGAGATATCAAAGAATAGATTCCGGATCGAGTCCGGAATGACAAATATTGAGTCCGGAATGGCAAATATGGACAGCATTGACAGGATGAAACATTTTAGCCACAGAGGGCAGCAAATGTTAAATGTTAAATGAAGAATAATAAATGCCAAGTGATAAGTGGCAAGTGGTAAATGATAAATGTCAAATGATAAGTGGTAAATGGTAAGTGGTAAATGAGATGTTTTATTGCTATAGATATCGGGGAGGAGATGAAAAAGGAGCTGGATGCCTTTATGAAAGGTCTGAAAAAGCTTGCCCCGGACGTTAAGTGGCTCTCAGGGAATCACATTCACCTCACCCTCAAATTTCTGGGCAATACAGACGAAAACCTCGTGGAGAGGATAAAGGCATCCCTGGAATCTGTTGCTTCATGCCACAGGAAATTCAATCTGACAGTGGCAGGCGCGGGGGGTTTTCCGGATTACTCGAGACCCCGTGTCCTCTGGGTTGGAATTAACAGGTCTGAAGAGTTGAATCTTTTGTATAATAATATAGAGTCGGCAATGGAACTGCTCGGATTTGAGCGGGAAACGAGAAAGTTCAGGCCCCACCTGACCATTGCAAGGGTGAAGTCACAAAAGGGACTTCCACCTCTGCTGAAGGAAATCAGAGGATGCAAAGACAAGGAGTTTGGTAAAATAGAAGTATCCGAGGTCTTATTGATGAAAAGCACACTTAAAACCACCGGAGCTGAATATGAAAGGCTTTGTTCAGCCACCCTGGGGAAGGAGGATTGATGGATAAAGACAAGGCCAAGGCCCTTGAAATGGCCATATCACAGATCGAGAGGTCCTTTGGAAAAGGGGCCATCATGCGCCTGGGGGCAAAGGGGGTAGTCGAGGGCATTCAGAGTATCCCCACCGGTTCTCTCGGGCTTGACATTGCAACCGGGATAGGGGGATTTCCCCGCGGCAGGGTTGTTGAGATATACGGACCCGAGTCTTCGGGAAAAACAACCCTTGCACTGAACGCCATAGCACAGGCACAGAAGACCGGTGGGGTAGCTGCATTTGTTGACGCAGAACACGCCCTCGATATTAATTATGCAAAAAGAATAGGCGTAAACATTGAAGACCTCCTTGTATCACAGCCCGATACAGGCGAGCAGGCACTTGAGGTAACCGAGGCACTTGTAAGGAGTGGCGCTGTGGATATTGTAGTTGTTGACTCCGTGGCAGCCCTCGTTCCAAGGGCGGAGATAGAGGGAGATATGGGAGACAGTCTCCCGGGGCTGCAGGCAAGACTGATGAGCCAGGCCCTCAGGAAACTGACAGCAGCCATATCAAAGTCTCTGACCACGGTGGTCTTTATCAACCAGTTAAGGATAAAGATCGGGGTGATGTTCGGCAATCCGGAAACCACCACTGGCGGAACGGCCCTGAAATTCTACTCCTCCATGAGGCTTGACATCAGAAAGATCGACAGTATCAAGAACGGCCAGGAGATGATCGGCGGAAGGGTGAGGGTAAAGATGGTGAAAAACAAGGTTGCACCCCCGTTTAAACAGGCAGAGTTCGACATTTATTATAATGAGGGGATCTCCAGAGAAGGCGAGCTCATTGACCTCGGGGTACAGGGTGACATAGTCGAGAAGTCAGGGGCGTGGTATAGTTATGGTGGCACGAGAATAGGTCAGGGACGGGAAAATGCAAAGGACTACCTGAAAAAAAATCCTGAAATGGCACTTGAGATTGAAGACAAGGTTCGCGAATCCTTTAATATCAGGAGGAACAATGGAAATCAATGAACTTCTGAAAGAGGCTTATTCGAGACAGGCTTCCGATCTTCATATCAAGGTAGGGTCTCCACCTGTGCTGAGGATTCATGGTGAGCTTGTCCCACTGCAAGGCATACAGAGAATAACACAGGAAGAGGCCCTCAAGATGGCTACTATCGTCATGAGTCCGGGCCAGAGGGAGCTGTTCAAGAAGAGACACGATATAGACCTCGCCTACAGCGTACCGGGACTCGGAAGATTCCGCTGCAATATACTTATCCAGCGCGGAACTATCGGCCTTGTCTTCAGGGTAATACCCATGAAAATACCTACACTGGACGAGCTTAACCTACCGGAGGTCCTGAAAAAAATAGCCCTCGAGCCCCGAGGATTAATCCTCGTCACCGGAACAACAGGCAGCGGCAAGTCTACCACCCTTGCTGCGATTATTGACCATATCAATAATAACCGCACGAATAACATCATTACAATTGAAGACCCGATCGAGTATCTCCACCGGGACAAAAAGAGTATCATTAACCAGAGAGAGGTCGGCTCTGATACAGAATCCTTCAGCAAGGCCCTGAGGGCCGCCCTCCGTCAGGACCCGGACGTCATACTGGTAGGAGAGATGAGAGATTTCGAGACCATACAAACAGCAATCACTGCCGCTGAAACAGGACACCTTGTTCTAAGCACACTACATACCACTGACGCCACAGAAACTGTAAACAGGATAATTGCGGTCTTCCCCCCGTATCAGCACAAACAGATACGGACTCAGCTTTCATCTGTAATAAAAGGAATCGTCTCCATGAGACTTGTGCCAAGGGCTGATGGCAGCGGTCGTGTCCCTGCGGTAGAGGTACTCATGGCAACCGAGACCATTAAAGAGTGTATTTTTGACCCTGACAAGACAAAAATGATCTCTGATGTTATTGCAAAGAGCAAGGTTCATTACGGAATGCAGACCTTTGACCAGTCCATTTACGATCTCTTCAAGTCCGGGCTTATAACCTATGAAGAGGCACTGATGCGCGCGACCAACCCTGATGATTTTACACTTAAGGTAAAAGGAATCCAGTCGACAAGTGACCTCACCTATGAAGATATCGAACAACAAAAGCAAGGGTCAAAGAGCGGCATCCCGATCGAGCGATTCCACCAGTAGTGCCAGGGGCTATGCCTTACGGCTCCTGAGTATCAGGGGAAGGAGTGAAAGGGAGCTCAGGGACCGTTTAAGGAGAAAGGGGTTTAAAGAAGACACCATCGATACAACTGTCTCGGCACTAAAAGAATTCGGCCTTATTGATGACCCGGCACTGGCAGATGATCTCATATCGTATGCCGTTAATAGAAAAAGCCTTGGCACAAGAGGAGTAAGAGCCCTGCTTCAAAAAAGAGGAATACCTGAGGATATTATTAACTCTTCGGGCATTGATACAATTGACGAGACAAAGAGTGCCGAGGAGCTTGTCCGGAAAAAGGTCAAGCTCTTTAAAGGACTTCCAAAAGAAAAGGTGATGAGGAGGCTCTACGGTATGCTGCAGCGGAGAGGGCATTCCTTTGAGACCATAAAGAGGGTTTTGGATGGAGAGAGGAAGAATCTGGAGTGAGGAAGTGATGGAGGATTGGAGTGATGGTAAATATATTAGACATAAATCAGGAGGTTGCGTTATGAAGAGGTCTTTACTGCTGTCTTTCTTGGTCTTTGTCTTATTCGCCGGCTGCACCAAGGCGATAAAATACACCTATGAGGAGATCAAGGACTACCCGCCACAGATTCAGGAACATATCAAAAAGGCCGCAGTGGTCACCGGCATGACACTCCAGCAGGTAAGATATGCCTGGGAGGCACCAACCATAGTAAAAGTCCTTAAACCAACACCTGACGGAAAGGACAGAGTCCAGTGGGAATATGACAGGTGGGGCGGGATGTTCAAGACCATACTGAGATTTACAGACGGCAAACTCACAGAGATAGTGAGTACGGAGCCGGGAATTGCAAAATAAGCAGGCTGGCAAGCTGGCAAGCGAGCAGGCTGGCAAGCTTAAAGGATAATAGGGCTGGCAGAATAAACAGGCTGACAAGCTTAAAAACTTAAAGGATTAAAAGCTTAAAGGATTAAAGGACTGAGCATTTTGTCGTTTTGTCTGCTTTCTGGCTTGTTAGCTTGCCAGCCAAAATATAAAAAACAAAGGACTTTTATGACGAGTAGAGAGATACGCGAGAGTTTTCTCCGGTTTTTCGGGGAAAGAGATCATGCGGTTGTAAAGAGCTCACCCCTTGTTCCCCATGACGACCCTACCCTGCTCTTTACCAATGCAGGAATGGTACAGTTCAAAGGGGTGTTTCTCGGAATCGAGAGCAGGCATTACAGGAGGGCCGCCTCCTGTCAGAAGTGTATGCGTGCAGGGGGAAAACACAGTGACCTCGAAAATGTTGGACATACGGCAAGGCACCACACTTTTTTTGAAATGCTCGGAAACTTCTCTTTTGGAGATTATTTCAAGAAAGATGCTATATCCCTTGCCTGGGAACTACTGACCGAATGGTTTAAACTGCCGAAGGAAAGACTCTATGCCACTGTTTATGAAGAGGATGACGAGGCAGAGAGGATATGGAAGGATGAAACCGGCATTGAACACTCCAGGATTGTCCGCCTTGGCGCAAAAGACAATTTCTGGCAGATGGCTGATACAGGACCCTGCGGACCCTGCTCCGAAATACTTATCGACCAGGGAGAATCCGTGGGTTGCGGCAGCAAGGAGTGTGCACCCGGGTGTGACTGTGACAGGTTCCTTGAACTCTGGAACCTCGTCTTCATGCAGTACAACAGGGACGAAAAGGGGAACCTTACACCTCTGCCGCATCCAAGCATAGATACGGGAATGGGGCTTGAACGTATCACGGCAGTACTTCAGGGCAAATTGAATAACTTTGACACTGACCTCTTTGAACCTATCATCAGGGAGATATCCACTCTTTCAGGTATAAAATACGGAGCTTCTCCGGACACAGACGCATCCATCAGGGTGATAGCCGATCATGTCCGCGCAACAACCTTCCTGCTCTCTGAAGGTGTTGTACCTTCAAATGAAGGACGGGGTTATGTGCTCAGACGGATAATCCGCAGGGCATCAAGACATGCAAGGCTTCTGAACCTGCATGAACCGTGTCTTTATAAAATCGTCATCCCTGTTATTGACTCAATGGGCGACCTCTATCCGGAAATCACAGATGAAAGAGGGAGGACCCAAAAACTCCTCAGGATTGAAGAAGAAAATTTTACAAGGACAATTGAGCTCGGGATGAATATACTTGATGATGTTATTGCAAAGATAAAAAAAGAGGGAGAAACAGTTATTCCCGGTGAAGAGGTCTTCAAACTCTATGATACATATGGCTTTCCCCTTGACCTTGCACGGGATATTGCAATGGATGCAGGTTTAAGCATCGATGAAGAGGGGTTTCAGCGGGAGATGGAGATGCAGCGCAATAGGGCAAGGGCTGTATGGAGTGCGGAAGATCGTGCACTGACCTCTGTCTATGCTGAAATCGTCAAAGAGACCGGTGAAACGGAATTCACGGGCTATAACACTTTAAAAACTGAAGCATTAATTAAGGCATTGATCAAAGAAGGACGTCCAGTGGAGGAGTTGGCAGAGGGTGAAGAGGGAGAGATAATCCTTGACAAGACGCCGTTTTATGCCGAGTCCGGAGGCCAGGCGGGCGATGCCGGCATAATGGATACGGAAGAAGCCCATGTATGGGTCCTTGACACCAAAAAACCGGTTCATGGCCTTCACGTGCATCGCGTAGAAATAAAACGCGGAAAGGTCAGAAAAGGGGAACGGGTTACCTGCAGTGTTGATGAAGAGAAAAGAAGGGCTACCATGAGAAACCATACAGCCACCCACCTCCTGCACAAGGCATTAAAGATAGTTCTTGGTGAGCATGTCAGGCAGGCAGGCTCATGGGTAACCCCTGAAAGGTTGAGATTTGACTTTACACACTTCTATGCCCTGCAAAAAAACGAGATAAAGAAGATTGAAGATATAGTAAACGAAACAATCCTCGACAATCTCCCTGTCCGGACAGATGTCATGTCCATTGAAGAGGCGATGAAGACCGGGGCGGTTGCCCTCTTTGATGAAAAGTACGGAGAAACCGTCCGGGTCGTCTCAGTAGGAGACTTCAGCAGGGAGCTCTGCGGCGGCACACACTGCAGGGCAACAGGTGAGATAGGGCTCCTTGTAATTGTCTCGGAAGGAAGTGTTGCCTCTGGCGTCAGGAGGATAGAGGCGTTAACCGGAAGTGAAGCCCTTGAATACTTCAGACAGAAGGCATATGAACTTGATTCGATAAAAGAGCTGCTGAAGACGGAAACACCCCTGCAAAAGACGGAAAAACTCCTCTCTGCCATGAAAGCACTCGAGAAGGAGGTTCAGAAACTCAGGACTGGCACCTCAAGCGATGCAATTGCAGAGGCGCTGAAAGAGGCAAAGGAACTGAATGGTGTAAAGGTCATAAAGACAAGAAAGGATGGCCTTAATCCAAAGGAACTCCGTCTGCTGGCAGATAACATAAAGGACCGCATTCAGTCGGGTATCATTATAGCTTCATCAGCAATTGACAGCCAGGCTGCCATAGTCTGCATGATAACAAAGGACCTGAAGGGCCACTATAATGCCGGAGAGATTGTAAAAAGACTTTCCGCCCTTGCAGGCGGCAAGGGGGGTGGCAGGCCGGACATGGCTCAGGGTGGCATCAAAGAGGTGAAAAAACTTGATTCTGTCCTCGATAAAGTGTACGATATAATAAAGGCCACGCGGGGCAATGGGTAATTTCAGGGAATCAGGATATTAATGACCTACCCCCATGCCCCATAAATTATAACCTTATTAACCCTAATTTAAGCCGTAATGGAAAGGAGGTTTTATGACAATTTTCGATGTTGTCAGGAATGCATTACTTGCCGGTTTTGGAGTTCAGGAAAAGATAAAGGAATCGATTGATGAACTCGTAAAAAAGGGTGAATTGAGTGAAACCCAGGGGGCAAAGCTTGTGAAGGAGTGGTCTGAGAAGGCGGAAAAGAGTTCCGACGAACTGACGAAGAGCATATCCGATGTCCTTGCAAAGACGCTTGAGAAGATGAACCTCCCCACAAAGGAAAATATTGAGGATTTAAACAAGAAGATTAAGGCGCTCTCTACGCGGGTCAAAAAGCTTGAAGCTACCATTGAAGGGTCTGAGCAGAAAGGCACTTAATGCTCCTTGAATTCCTCAGGTTAAAAAGAACATACAGGAACATCAGCAGGATCCGCCAGATTGTCAATGTATTCCTCAAACACGGATTTGGCCAGTTCATAGAACAGCTGAACCTCCAGAGGGTAGTACCATTCAGGAAGAGGCTGAAGATTCTCGGCGCACCACCCGAGTTAGCCGGGCACACAATCCCTGCAAGATTAAGGCTCGCCTTTGAAGAACTTGGCCCTTCTTTCATAAAGCTGGCACAGGTACTTGCATCAAGGCCCGACCTCATAACAAAACCCTTCGCAGATGAATTCAAGAAACTGCAGGACGAAGTGCCTCCCTTTCCTTTCCACCATGTACGGCAAACCATAAAGGAAGATTTAGGGCTTTCTCCTGAGGATCACTTCGAAAGCATTGATGAAACACCCATTGCTGCAGCCTCTATCGCCCAGGTACATTATGCAACCCTGAAGGATGGAACCCCTGTTGTAATAAAGGTGCAGAGACCCGATATCAGCGATATAATAGAAACAGACATTATTATCCTGAAGGCCATCAGCTCCCGGATGGTGAAATATATTCCGGAAACAGAGTTCTTTAATCCCACGGGTATTGTTGAAGAGTTTTCAAAGACTATCAGAAAGGAACTCGACTTCACGGAAGAGGGGAAAAACGCCTCCAGGTTCCGCAGGAATTTTGCAGGACATCCTCACATTTTTATACCCTCGATATTCCCGGACCTCGTCTCAAAGAGGCTCCTCGTAATGGAGCGGATAGAAGGCGTCAGGATTGATGACATTGAAGGCATAACCCGTCTCGGCCTTGACAGGACCGAGATCGCCAGAATAGGAGTGGCTGCCTATTTCAAGATGTTTCTTGAGGACGGTTTTTTTCACGCAGACCCCCATCCGGGCAACCTGTTTGTTATGCCCGACGGACGCCTGGGCCTTGTGGATTTCGGTATTATCGGATGGCTCTCCCCTGATATGATGGAAAGCATTGCCTCAGCCCTTGTAGCCCTTGTAAAAAAAGACTTCGACTCCCTGATCGATGAGTATATAGCCCTCGGCCTCGTCACGGAAGATGTAGATATAGAGGCGTTTAAACGGGAATTCAAGGCTGATATTATAGACTTCCTCATTCCCCTTTATGACCTCACAATCTCCGAGATAAATATTGCCCAGTACCTTGACACCCTGATGCACGTTGCCATAAAACACCGCATGAAGATACCCTCGGATCTGCTGCTGCTCAACAAGTGCATGCTTATACTCGACAGTATCGGCAGGGAGCTTGACCCTAACTTCAACTTCATAAGTATTGCAGAACCCTACGCATCGCGCCTCATAAAAAGCAGGTATAACCCGAAGAAAATCTACAAACAGATGGAAAAGCAGATCAAAGACCTGACGGACTTCGCAACAACCACACCAAAACAGGTGAGAATCCTCATGAGAAAGGCCCTGAAGGACGACCTCCATATAAAGATGACCCCTTTGGGGCTCGACCGCCTTATAAGGGATATCGACCGCTCAACCAACCGCCTCGCCTTCAGTATTGTTATTGCAGCCATTATCCTGAGCTCTGCCATACTTACCCTCTCGGAGACAGGTGGCCGTGTCTTTGACATACCACTGCTGGGTCTTGCAGGGTTCCTGATGGCCTTCATGCTCGGGCTCTGGCTGCTTTATTCGATTATACGTTCGGGAAGACTCTGAAGAATTAAAATTTATACCTGTATCCAAATCCAACCATAAAATCAGGGGCTCCTGCGGTATTTGTATCTTCCGAGAAGGAAAATTCCAGGAATCTTCCGGGATTAATCCGGTATCTGCCGCCAAGGCTCAGAATCGTAGCAACTTCATCTATGGCCCTGATGCCTGTATTCTTAAAAGGCGAACCCTGAATAAAAAACTGGGTATTAAGCGAAAGACTTCCGGAATAAAGCCACTCCACACCCACTGCACCATAAAGATAGTCCTCAAGGTCGATCGTCTCTTCACCCCTGAAACTGTCAGTAAAAACAGCCCCTGCATTAAAATATGTCATGAGCCTGTCACCAATGCCTTTATTTACGAGAAGGGCAACACTTGTATCCAGGGCTCCGTTTCCGTAACCGCTTTCCGGATCACCCGTTGGAAATTCGACAAAACCGTAGATACTCACATAAGGGTCTTTGACGTAAACTGCCTTTTTAATTCCCATTCTTATATCACCTAAGGCTATCTCTCCGGATTTACCGGCAACAACCGTCCTGCCGTTATGAGTGACCTCAAACAGGAAATCATTAGGGGGCCTGTTACTCCTGCCATAATCAGGAAATCCAAAGGCACTGTGATAAGACTCCAGAAATCCGTCCAGAAACCCGCTGTTAAAACTTATAACAGGAAGGTCGAGACTTAGTTCAAACGAATCACCAAAAAAAAGCCTTTTTATCTGAATATCCATAATTGCGGCCTCTAAATCAAGGTTAAAGGACCAGTCTCCTGATGTTTTAACAAGATAGGTACTTGAATACATGAGATTGAGGCCAATGGAGTTTTCAGTCTCGGCAGATATAATTGAAGGACTTCCAATTGCAAGAAAGAGCGGAAAGCTATTTCTTATATTGAGGGGGACCTCAAAACCCCTGACTGTGCCTGCTGTACCAAGAAACGAGACCAGACACAGAATAATGGCAATCAGGTTTTTTTTATTAGTACGCATCACATAAACCTTTTTTGTTGTCACATCCTTCTATCCAAAACCAGGGATAAATGGTTGTTGGAAGCAATATGTTTGAGGTTTTTATCGGTGAATCCGGGCTCTAATTTCTCATATACTACAGAAATGAATTGATATAATAGTGCAAAAGAAATTATACTAAATATCAGTAGACTAATGCACCTCCTTATGCATATATGCTGTGCCAACTGTGCACTCTATCCACTGAAAACGCTTAAAGACAGGGGCATAGAGGTCCAGGGGTTATGGTTCAATCCAAACATCCACCCCTTCACTGAATACAGTGCAAGGCTTGATGCCCTCAGGGAACTGCAGAAATCCTGGAAACTCGATATTCAGTACATTGAAGATTATGGGCTGAGGGAATTCGTAAGGGAGGTCGCCTACAGGGAGGATAGCCGTTGTTCATACTGTTATCAGGTCCGTCTCGAGAAGACAGCCAGGAAGGCCCGGGAACTCGGCTTGGATGGTTTTACAACAAGCCTCCTTGTCAGTCCCTATCAGAAATTTGACATGATTGTAGAGACAGGACAGAGCCTTCAGGAAAAGTATAATATTGAATTCTTCATCGAGGACTTCAGGCCCGGCTGGAAGGACGGCGTAAAGCTCTCAAGGGAGCTGGGTCTTTACAGGCAAAAATACTGTGGCTGCATATACTCAGAGATGGAGAGGTATACGAGTTAGGGAGTGATGGAGGGGTGGAGAAGTGATGGAGAAGTGGATGAAAGCAATAGTATTTATAGTTATCATGGTCTTGAGTTCCCTTTCCGTGGCTCATGCCAGGGACATACGGGTTCTTATACTCAATAAACGTTTTTCAACAACTCCTGATACTGAAACAACCATCAAAAAGATAGGGAATTTCAAGGGCGAGCTGCTTGTCAGTGGTGTCCGTTACCTGGGCAACATCGAGATATGGAAGGGGGAGAAAGGGCTTTATCTCATAAATGAGGTGCCTCTTGAAGATTATGTCAGAAGCGTCGTCCTCTCAGAGGTTGCCGACGGCTGGGAGATGGAGGCTTTAAAGGCACAGGCCGTCATAGTAAGGACCTATGCTGTAAAGTACATACAGAAGGGCACCAACAGGCTGTACCACCTCACATCATCCACACTCCACCAGCTTTACAGGGGCGATAACTCCGACAGTGGGGTTTCCTATGCCGTCATGCAGACAAGGGGCGAAATCCTGACCTACAACGGTGAACCGATCGAGGCCTTTTATCACTCCACCTGCGGAGGTAAAACAGAAGTGGCAGAAGAGGTATTCGGAAGGGCTTATCCATACCTGAAATCAGTCTCTTCCGACTGCTCAATCTCTTCATACTGGATCTGGCAGAGACGGCTCAGTATAAGGAAGATCGAAAAAAAACTTGGCCTCTCCGGACTCAAGGATATCAGGATAAGCAGTTATACAAAAACCGGACGAGTTAAGGATCTGACATTTATTACTGAAAATGGGACAAAGGTGATACCCTCAAAAGACCTCAGAAGGTTTCTGGGCTGGAAGACCCTTCCAAGCACCTGGTTTAGTCTCAGAAAAAATGGCAATACATTTATCTTTGACGGCAAGGGGTATGGCCACGGTGTCGGGCTCTGCCAGTGGGGGGCCCAGCAGATGGCAAAGGATGGAAAAACCTACAAGGAGATACTCTCCTTCTATTACCCGGGAACGGTTATAAAACTGGACGATAAATTCATGCCGCTAAGTCAGAAAAAAGACTGAAACCCTATTATGAAGCTGAACAGTTTTGATTTTGAGTTGCCGGAGGAGCTTGTAGCAAGGGAACCTGTCCTGAAGAGGGACTTTTCAAGGCTCCTGGTCCTCAGAAAAGACGGCTGCATTGAAGACAGGCTATTCACTGATATCAAATCCTATTTCAGAGAGGGTGATCTTCTTATACTCAATAATTCAAAGGTAACCCCTGTAAAACTTTCGGGCAAAAAAACCACGGGCGGCAAAATCGACATACTCCTGGTCAAAAAGGCCGCTGACAACAGCTTTTCTATCCTCTCACAGGGCAGATACACCGGCAAGGCCTATTTTGACGGAGGGGTTGAGGCTGAGATAGTTGAAGGAAGCTCTGCAAGGTTTAATACCGGAGACGTCGAGGGCTTCATCTGGAGATACGGCAATATGCCGCTTCCGCCTTACATTAAAAGGAGGCCTGATGAGAGAGACAGGAGCTGGTATCAGACGGTGTATGCAGCAAAAGAGGGCTCTATTGCTGCGCCTACTGCAGGCCTCCACTTTACAGAAAGACTCCTGAAGGAACTCGGATCAATGGGTGTGATTATAAAAAAGCTTACCCTGCATGTCGGCATCGGAACGTTCATGCCTGTAAAAAGCCCGAATATCGGGAATCACAGGATGGAGCCTGAAGAGTTTGAGGTAGAACCCGGGCTTGCAGACCTGATAAGGAGGAGACGAGAGGAAGGGGGAAGGGTCTTTGCAGTTGGAACCACAACCACAAGGACCATTGAGTCCCTGATGAGCGGCCATTACA
Organism: Nitrospirota bacterium; assembly: GCA_035873375.1. NCBI lineage: Bacteria > Pseudomonadati > Nitrospirota > Nitrospirota bacterium. Next base: position 45,093 of record JAYWMQ010000055.1, read on the forward strand.
GGGATTGCAGATTAAAAAATGCCGACCACCCCGTTCATGAATCAGGCTCAGGACAGGCACTGACAGGCACAGGAGTTCAGGAGTCTGAAAACATAAGAGGGACAACCGACCTCTTCATATATCCCGGGCACAGGTTCAGGGGAGTTGATTGTCTGATAACAAACTTTCACCTGCCGAAATCCACTCCCCTTATGCTTGCAAGTGCCTTTGCTGACAGAGAGAAGATACTGACGACATACAGAAAGGCCATTGCATCAGGTTATAGATTTTTCTCCTATGGTGATGCTATGCTTATTTTATGAATCCAAAATTCTATCACAAAATCCCTGCTGATTTTATGACTGGCAAGGCAATATTGATTCTGATCGTAACACTCTGCAGTGCCTTCAGCTTTTTACTCGGATATTTTGTCGGCAAGAGCCAAATGGAGCCCCCACCTGCCCTCATGTCAATGAATACCCTGACAGTACCTGATGAAAAGGCCCGTGACATATCCCTGCAGGATAAAAGCCTGCAGGCAGACGACCTGCTTCCTACCCCAGCCATAGAAAGCAGGAAGAACAAGGATACCCCCCCTGCCCTTGCAGCTAAAGCCGGGGCAGGAAAGGAGAAGATATACAGGAATAACAGCAAAGGCAGTGCTGAAAGAACTCCAGGGAAAAAGAAGACAGAAGTCAGAAAAAAGACCTCCCTGTATTACACAATTCAGGTTGGCGCCTTCAGAAACAAACAGCAGGCTGAAAAACTGAAGAATCAGCTCAAAAGAAAGGGGTATAGTGTAAAAGTCACTTCAGCCGGGAAAAACAGAACCCTTTACCGGGTATGGGTGGGCAGATTCAAGGCAAGGAAGTCTGCTGAAACTGCAGCCATAAAACTTACAAGGGCTGAAAAATTGAAGACCCTGGTCTTGAAGACGGAAAGATAGGGATATGGAAAGCGTAATTCTGGAAATCGAGATAGAGACTGATAACGAGGCGGACTTTTCCTACTCGGGAATTGATAAAAGCTTTAAACTTATTGAAGACAGTCTTGGTGTCCTCATCAGCGCAAGGGGAAACAAACTATTTATAAAGGGGCCTGCAGAAGCAACCCGAAAGGCAAAGAAGTTAGTTGAAGAGATCAAGGATATCAACCGGCAGGGTTATGTCCTTAAACCGGACGATATAAGGTTTGCCATTAATGCCATATCAAAGGGGGAGGAAACGTCCCTCAAAAATCTCTTTCTGAACCACATCCCTGTTTCATCAAAGAAACGTTTCATTATTCCCAAGACCGAGGCCCAGAGGAAGTATATAGAGGCCATCAGGACATACGACATCGTATTCGGCATCGGACCTGCCGGAACAGGCAAAACTTACCTTGCTATGGCCATGGCTATAAATGCATTACTGAAAAAGGAAGTGAGCCGCATAGTGCTCACAAGACCCGCTGTTGAGGCAGGCGAGAAGCTGGGCTTTCTGCCGGGGGATTTATATGAAAAGATTCACCCCTATCTCAGGCCCCTGTATGATGCCCTTTATGATATGGTGGACTTTGAAAAGGCAACCGGACTTATAGAAAAAGGTATAATAGAGATTGCACCCCTTGCCTATATGAGGGGACGGACACTCAATGATGCATTTGTAGTACTTGATGAGGCCCAGAACACCACATCTGAACAGATGAAGATGTACCTTACACGCCTTGGGTTCAATTCAAAGACAGTTATAACCGGGGATATCACACAGATAGATCTCCCGTCCGGAAAGACCTCGGGACTGATAGAGGCGGAAAAAATACTATCCTCCATAGAGGGGATAAAGCTCATCTATTTCACTGAAAGAGATGTAGTAAGACACAGACTTGTACAGGATATAATAAAAGCATATGAGAGATTTGAGAAACGGACAGAAAAAAGAACCGACAATCCGGAAGATAGGCAAAAGTTATACAAGGAATTTTAACAGAAGCCATGCCGTAAAACTATCAATGATTCTCCTGTTCGGACTCGCTGCATCACTTACTGTCCAGGGGAGTTTCGGACTTCAGCATATAATCGGCGGCTTCTTTATAACAAGCCTTTTATTCCTGATCTTCTACAGGGATATACTGCGTTACAAGCCTGATTATATAAAGAAATACAGGCTGCTTCTCCTCCTGGGCTCCCTTGTTATACTAACGCTCGTACTCGGCAGGAGTTTTCAGTACTTCTTCCGGCACTTCACCCTCGGGTTAGGCCTCTTCCCCTCAGGAACCGCAATTTACGGGATGCCTATCGCTGCAGGCGCCATACTGGTAGCTCTCATCTTTGATTTTCACACTGCCATTATCTTCTCGTTCATAGTCAGCCTCCTTACAGGACTATGGACAGGGGAACCCCTGTATCCCATTTATGCCTTTGTGGGCAGCCTTGTGGGCGCATTCAGCATCATGAAATGCAAAAAGAGGACCGATATACTGAGGAGTGGGGTCTATGTCAGCGCAATTAATGTATTCACTCTCATAGGCATTCTCCTTTTTACCAACAGGCTGTTTGACGACTATGCACCCATAGCCCTCCTCTACGCTGCTACATCCGGCATTGTAGTCTCTGCCGTGGTCTCCCTTATGTTGCCTGCTATCGAGTATTTCTTCAAGGTAACCACTGACATTACACTGCTTGAGCTGCTTGACCTCAACCAGCCCATAATGAAAAACCTGCTGATAGCCGCTCCCGGAACATATCATCACAGCATTATAGTGGGAAACCTCGTTGAGGCAGTTGCCGAGGATATCGGAGTAAACCCCCTGCTTGCAAGGGTAAGCGCTTATTATCACGACATCGGCAAGATGAAAATGCCTGAATACTTCGTGGAAAACCAGAAAGGTACTGTCAGCAGGCATGACAGGATAACCCCGCATATGAGCAGCATGATACTGATGGCCCATGTGAAAGAAGGTGTGGAGATCGCACGGGAATATAAACTCCCCGAACCCATTGTGGACATCATCCAGCAACATCACGGCACCTGCCTCATGACATATTTTTACCAGAAGGCCAGAGAATCCGAAAACGGGGAACCGATTGAGGAAAATTACCGCTACCAGGGCCCAAAGCCCCAGAGCCGTGTGGCTGCGCTTGTGATGCTTGCCGATGCTGTTGAAGCAGCATCAAGGGTACTTCAGAACACTACACCGGCACGGATAGAATCCCTGGTAGACACGATAGTTAATCATATATTCCTTGATGGACAACTGGACGAATGTGAACTGACTTTGAAGGACATATCCATCATAAAGAAAAAATTCACCTATGTCCTGACCGGTATCCTGCACAAGAGGATCGAGTATCCGGGGTTCAATTTTGAAGAGAAGAAAAAAGAGAAAATTGTACCCGGAGAAGAAGTAACTCTTAGTAACAAAAACATCAGGATTGAGGTGCCCACTCCGGATGAAGATTCTAATAAAAAATCTCCAGAAAAAGGTAAAGATCAACCAGAGAAGAGTGACCCGTCTCTTAAATCAGCTCGGTAAAATACTGGATATTGACAGGGTTGAACTGAGCATTGTCTTTGTTAACGACCGCAGGATGAAGGAGTTGAACAGGGTCTACCGGTCCATTGACAGGACAACGGATATCCTCTCTTTTCCGCTGTATAATTCAGTGAAAGATATCCGGAAGGGTTTAAAAACCCTTCCTGGAGAAATCCTGCTGGGGGATATAGTCATAAACCTTCACAGGACTGCCCAACAGGCAAGGAAACACGGCAACACCTTTTATGAAGAACTCACCTTTCTCTTAATTCATGGCCTCCTGCACCTTATCGGATACGACCATGAGGTAAATGCATACCAGGCAGGAAAGATGAGAAAAAAAGAACTGGAGCTTATAGATGCCCTTAAGAAAATGGGTTAATTCCGCAAATCATGCTATAGAAGGTGTCCTGCATGCGGCAAGGACACAGCGGCATGTGAGATTCCACCTCCTGGCAGCCTCCGGGATATTAATTTTGAGTTTCATTCTTGGAGTCAACAGGGACGAGTTTATCCTGATCTCACTTATTGCAGTTATGGTAATCCTTGCAGAGATGCTGAACTCGGCTTTGGAGGTGACTGTGGATATCATTTCGCCCCAGAAGAGCGAGAAAGCCAGGGTGGCAAAGGATATTGCGGCCGGAGCAGTCCTGATTACGGCCTTCGGGGCCTCTATCATCGGATATAGCATACTTGCCCCTTACATAAAAAAAACATTCTCCGAAGGTCTGCATATCGCAAAACATACAGGTGAGGATATCGCAATCATTGCCCTGGTCATAGTCCTGATCCTGGTGGTGATAACCAAGGCACATTTTGGCAAGGGACATCCCCTGAGAGGTGGAATGCCAAGCGGACATGCCGCACTGTCATTCTCCGTATGGGTATCTGCGACTTACATCAGTGAGAACTACATAATCTCGATCCTGACCTTTATCACTGCCGTGGCAATCGCCCAGAGCCGGCTTTCAGTCAAGGCCCATAATGCATGGGAGGTTATTCTGGGCGCACTCATGGGATCACTGATCACGTTCGTGCTTTTTAAGGTGTTTTATTGAGGAAGGCGGCCTATCTGACCTATCTGACCTATCTGACCTATCTGACCTATCTGACCTATCTGACCTATCTGACCTATCTGACCTATCTGACCTATCTGACCTATCTGACCTATCTGACCTATCTGACCTATCTGACCTATCT
>JAYWMQ010000056.1 GCA_035873375.1 Nitrospirota bacterium
ATGCCTATTTGCGCTTCCTCTTTGAAGAACTGCCCGGTGCCAATACAGAGGAAGATTACAGGGCTCTTCTGCCCCAGTACGTTAATCGTGGCTCCATCGTCCTTCTTGGTTAATCACGTGGGGTTTATTTGACGCTTACATAGAATCAGATAATTGATCTACTACCCAATCTTGAATCTCGCCCTGACTTGGATAAAAATGTTTTACTTGAATACGTATAATTACATTTGCAGGCAACTCCGCTAATAAATCCGTATCGCCTGATTTACTGCTTGTTGTTGATAGCCTTCGAAGCCCCGGATAATAATTTGAAAAAAGAGAACAGACAGCATCCTCAAAAGTATTAGAGTTAATGTTTCTCAAAAGACCATTTTGAAGTCTAGATAGATATTCATTCTTTAATTCAATATTTGTTTGTTGTGTGAAATAATTCTTTTTATTTTTTACAATATCATCTACGTCATCATGATATGTTGTGAAAACAGTCTGTTGACCTTTTAACGAATCAAAAACTCGACCTGTTAAAAACTTCCTTGGTATTGCTTTTTTATCATATAGCCATTTTACTTCTTTTTGGTGAGGATATCCTTCAGTCTCAGAATCAACCGAAGAATCGTACCTGTACGATGAATCAATTATCCCGATATATACAAGATTTCCATCAGGTAGTAATACATAATCATCTTTCTTAATTTCTTCTTTGAAACGATAGATGTTGCCAACCGATTGCCCAAGGGACTGTTGAGATGAATACGAATAGTAGGTTAATACTGCCTGTTTGACATCATCTCTTGTTTTCTTATTTGTTAAATCTCCAATACATGGCCAGCCTATAGCCACAATATTCTTTAATAAAAATTCTTTTGTGCGATATTTACCATGAGGATAAGCCCTAACTATCCATGCATATTTCATTTAATTACCTCTTTATTTTAGTGTATAACGCCTGAGTTCACCTGCATTTTGGAGCGACAGCGGAAAAATGTCAGGTGCAACGATTTGTTATACATTTTTATTTAACCTATCCTTATATATGAAATCATAGAATATCGTTACAACTCAACAATGCTTTTATGCACAATGAATACTCCTTATCTGCACCACATTCATTTTTTAATTCTTCGAGAGCCTGCTTTCTCAATGCAGTATTAGTGGTACGAAAACAACTATCAATCGCTTTTTGTACAGAGCTTAATCTTTCTTTTCTTCTTTCCAATAGTTGTGCTCGGTTTAGTCCAATTCCTAAACATTCACTAATTGTTATTTCACCTCTTTCAGACCCTTTTTTTTGTCTGACAAATACCCCGAGAGCCAAAATATGTTCACTGGTATCTTCTTCATACGGATTTATATATGGGGTACTTTCATCGTATTTGTTTTTCTTAATTCCATTACACTTAGAGCATACAAATCCTAAATTTAACCATTCGTATTCCAAAGAAGGATATTTCGATTTTGGCTTTATATGTTCAACGTCTCCATAATAGACATGAGATATTTTGCTTTCACAATACATACATTTATCGTGGCTCGCCTCTTTTAATGCATTTTTATTGTCCGGATGTTTGTAGTTCCCATTCGAAAGTACAGAAGCGTTGGGGCAATTGGGCCTAGTTATATTAATCATCATTTCCCTCAATTAATTTGCTGATTGCCTCAGGCATAAGACCCTCAAGACCAATTGTTTTTAAATTGCTTCGCATTTCTCCAAACTTTTCCTTACTCATATCGATATTTGAAAACTTTTTCACGATATTGTTTAATTCTTTTTCTGCCCAAATCGGCATGGTAACCGATACACCAAGAACCTCATCTAATATTTCAGATGCAGTTTTGGCTTGGTTAATTAGATCTAATTTTTGACTAATAATTTTTTTGTCATCGTTATACTTCAAAACATATACATTCGATTCTCGAACGGAGCCAACAATAAGTGGACTGTGAGTTGCTACAATAAAACGAGCCTTTGGAAATGCGTTTAATAAATCGGGTAATATTTGTCTTTGCATGGTTGGATGCAAATGATTCTCAATTTCATCTATGATTACTGTGAACTCTGTTATTTCCTTTGTAGAATACATATAAATCTGCCATGCAATATCTATTAGTGCACTGATGCCACCAGAAGCCTGCTCAAGCACAAATTCATCTTTACCTTTATTGCAAATAAAAACAATCTCACGCTCACGGATTTCAAAGTCTTCAAAACCTAATGTTGCAGGGAGTAATTTTTCTAAGACCTCCTTAAATCCTTCGTAATTTTTAATTTGCTCTTCATCGCTCGGCATTATTATTTTGTCTGCTTTCTTGACACCATAACCCTGAATCGCCCAACCAATGAGGGTATTTTTCATAAAAAAACTTGAAGACTGACTGTTATTTCCGACATATCTTTCTCGTGTTGCATTATAAACCTCTTGAAAGGCCGCGTCCTTATTCTTTTTCCCAAAAGGAATATTACTAATAGGTTGGTAGCGAAATATCGCCCTATGAGATGGTATAAAGAAGCACTTTACCCCCTGTTGCGCAGCAATTTGAATTTGGTACTGTGGAGAATTGTTATTGGGTATCTGAAGATTTGCTCTTTGACCTCCGTCATATTGGAGGTATCCAATAATATTATTGTTACTTTTATTTTCACCATTAAAAAGTCTTGAAAGAAAAGAAAAAACACCGGATGATTTATCCTTTTTAGGTGTTGAAAGAGATTGAACATTCCAATTATTATGCCGAGCAAGAATGTTACTTAATATCGTTGTTTTACCGCTACCATTAGCACCAGTTAAAACTGTTAGTCTATTGTGAAAGTCAATTTCAATAGTTTGAAATTGTTGCCACTCATTAATGGTCAATTTTTCAAAATTCATTTTCTATTCAATCCTCTTTTATGTATAACAAGTTAGTATGTGATTTTTTCAGATAATACCAGTTCAGGATTGTAAATTACAATTTATATTGCTATGGGGGATTTTATTTCGTATAAAATACCCAAAACATGCTGGATAACACCATGTTTGTAATGCTATCTATCATGTTGGATAACAAGAAATGTCAAAGAGGCCTGAGCACTTTCTGTTTGTTTTATGCAAAGGTTAATCTGCCTTTAGGTTTGGGGATTGGGCGTCCGAGTTCTTTTGCTGTCTCTATCCATTCTTGAATAACAACTTCAACATTAGATAATGCCTCCTGATATGTAGCGCCATCTGCTGCACAGCCTGGCAACTCTGGCACCTCAGCAACAAAAGCCTTGTCTTCTTCGCTCCAGTAAATAATCACTTCATACTTTCTCATGTTTGCCCATCTGAGTAAATTATACTATGTTTGGCTTTATTTATGAAATTCCGCATACAGAAGAAAACATCTTTGACAATATTAACAAGCTGCGTTATCATCAAACATTGGAAAAGCTATATTGTTGACTATCCTTAGGAGGTCTTTCAGGCTAAACAAAAATTACCACCAACACTTCCAGGGGAAATCCTGCTGGAGGAATTTCTCAAACCCTTGGGGATTAGCCAGTACAGGTTGGCTACGGATATTAATGTGCCTGCTCGCCGGATTAATGAAATTGTGCACGGGAAGCGGGCCATCACACCGGATACTGCTTTGAGGCTGTCACGTTATTTTAAAATGTCAGAATGGTTCTGGATCAATCTTCAAGCAAGATATGACCTGGAAGTGGAAAAGGACAGACTGAAGGATCGCATAGACAAACAAGTTCATGTATGCACTGTTGGATAAAAATATACAGAGTTTTTGCTGGTTAATTTTTTGTCGTACAAACAGAAAAGAACGATATATGAGACCCTGAATCAAGTTCAGGGTGACAAATCAAGGGCATTTGGACCAGGATCTCTTTGAAGTTGCAGACAAGGCCTATGCCTTCTTATACCCTGCTATCAGGCATCTCAATATTCCCCTCTTGATATTCTCCTGTTATACAGACTATATCCTGTCCCCATCAGGAATGCTGCCAGGGCCGAGAGTTTAAATATGTTTGGAAGAAGCATCGTCTATATCAGCGCCCCTGATCAGAAGGCCGATCCCCAGCTCCATGTAATACTTAAGGGGGGGGAACTCCTGGATATTATATACATTCCATATTTCTTGACAATATATAACTTGTTTACTTAAAATCCTGTATGCTGGAGATAGCAAGGGGCGTGGCTGCCGGTTTTCCCTATTCTATCGTACAAAGAGGTAACAACAATGAGCTTATTTGATTTCTTCAAGCCTGTACCGTCCATCTCGCCGGACGAAGTGCGTGAATATATAAAGAAAAAGCTTCCCGGAGACTTTTGCCTGCTCGATGTCCGGCAGCCTGTGGAGTATGAGCAGGGGCATCTGCCCGGGGCAAGGCTTGTGCCATTACACGAACTTCCGTCAAGGATCAGGGAACTTGATCCTGAAAAGACCACCATCGTCTATTGCCGCAGCGGAAACCGCAGCCGCTCTGCCGCAGGTCTCCTCATGAGCGCAGGGATCAAAAACGTCCTCAACATGGAGGGCGGCATCCTTCGATACAACGGTGTTGTTGCAAGCGGTCCGCCTGAGGCAGGTATGTTCTGTTTTCCTGAAACCCTGACACCTGAGCAACTTACTGCAGTAGCCTGGTTTCTCGAAAACGGAACGATGCGGTTTCTTGAAAAGGTCCGGGGAAATATCCCTTCAAACGGGGGATCAGCCATCATCAGGGAACTTCTGGAGGCCAAGAATGCCCATAAGGTAACACTTGAAAAACTCTATACTGAACTGAGCGGGGAGTCTCCTTCAGCAGATTTCCCCAGGGACGTGCTTGATGTCCCGGATGAGGAGATCATGGTCGGCTGCATCAAGGTCTCACAGGCCCTTCAATGGAGCAAGGGCAAGACCCTGACAGACGTGATGGAGTTACTGATCACACTGGGTGCAAATTCTTATGACCTTTACCTGAAACTCAGTCGGACAGTAAAGTCAGAGGAGGCCGGAAAAATCTTTAATCTTCTCGCCGAAGAAGAGGAGAGAAATATTGATCACATCTCCTCGGCCTTTGAAAAAACGCTCTGAAAAGGGTGCTAAGCACCAGACATCGTCCGCCCTGACTACGGATTAAGCATCCCCCCGGGACTTAACAAAAGTGTCAAGGAGTTCCTCTGAAAAATCCTCCATCTCTACAGTTATCCTGCCAGCCATACTCAGGTAGTAGTTGTATCCGATAACAGCGGGGATGGCTGCAGCAAGGCCCATTGCAGTGGCTATAAGTGCCTCTGCAATACCCGGGGCCACCACTGCCAGAGAGGCGGAGCCGGCAGCACCAATGCCTTTAAAGGCACTCATTATTCCCCAGACAGTGCCGAAGAGTCCGATAAAGGGTGTGGTGGAGCCTGTGGTGGCCAGGAAGTTCAGGTAGCGCTCAAGCCTGGCAACCTCAAGTGCCTCATACCGGCGCAGCGCCCTTTTTACCTCATCCCTTCCTACTTTGCCTTCCGAGTAGACGGCCGTAAAAATCCTTGACAGGGGACTTATCATCAACGGCCGGCTTGCATGGAGCAGGGACTTCAAATCCTTCCCGCCGTGAAATGCCCGCATAAAGGCCTCTGTCTCCTTTTTTGCCCTTGAAAAATAGCGCCACTTGTAAAATATTATGGCCCAGGAGACCACAGAAAAGAAGAGGAGGATTATAAGCACCCCTTTTACAACGAGTCCTGCCTGCAGGATGAGTTCTAAAATCTCATTTTCCATTTTAAATATCTATATTCCTCGCCTCAAGTGCATGTTTAACAATAAACTCTTTCCTCGGCTCTACGTGGTCACCCATCAATATGGTAAAGACCTCGTCAGCCTGAACTGAGTCCTCCACCGTTACCTGCAAAAGGGTCCTCTTCTCCAGGTCCATGGTAGTCTCCCAGAGCTGCTGCGGATTCATCTCGCCAAGACCTTTGTATCTCTGGATGTAGAGCCCCTTTCTTGCCGTCTCAAGTATAAACTCAAGCATCTCCCTGAGACTCTGAAATTCCTGCTCCCCGCTCCTGGTCGATACGGTAAAGGGTATGGGTTTTAATTCCTGAACAATACTGAAAAGGCTCTCGAGCTCCTTATAGTCAGGGGATGTAAGAAAATCCATATTCAGCTTGACCCTCCTTCCCATCCTCCTAATCTCAAGGCTGTAGCTGCCGTGCTCCTCGTCAAACTCCATCTCTGAAATCCTGACGTTATTGAAATTCTCCATAACCTCATCGCACAGGGCCTGAAGCCTTGACCTGTCCTTGAGCCACTCCGTACTTATCCCCTTCTCCAGTAAAAACTCCAGCATCTTTGTATCCACCCTCCTGAGGCCAAACCAGTCGAGGAGCTTTACATAATTTAATATCCTCTGCATATACGGGATCAGGGGTTTTCCCTTTACCCATTGCCCGCCTGACCTGATCTGCACCTCTTCGGCGGCAAGCTCAAACAACATGCCCTGCAGTTCCGTCTCATTCTGGATGTACTTTTCAGTACGGCCCTTCTTTACCCTGTAAAGGGGGGGCTGGGCAATATAGAGGTAGCCTTTCTCTATAATATCGGGCATCTGCCTGAAGAAAAATGTGAGCAGGAGTGTCCTGATGTGGGCACCGTCCACATCAGCATCCGTCATCAGTATTACCCTGTGGTAGCGAATCTTTGAAACATCAAACTCAGGCCCTATGCTTGTGCCCAGGGCGGTAATCAGCACCTTTATCTCCTCTGATGAGAGCATCTTGTCAAAGCGAGCCTTCTCCACATTCAGTATCTTGCCCCTGAGGGGCAGTATGGCCTGAAACCTCCTGTCACGGCCCTGTTTTGCAGACCCTCCGGCAGAATCACCCTCAACAATAAAGAGTTCACTCTCTGCAGGGTCTTTCTCCGAGCAGTCTGCCAGCTTCCCGGGGAGCCCTGAATCCTCCAGCGCCCCCTTACGCCTTGCCAGCTCACGTGCCTTACGCGCGGCATCCCTTGCCCTTGATGCCTGAAGTGCCTTATCTATAATCTTTCTGGCATAGGCGGGATTCTCCTCGAGAAATCTTCCCAGATGTTCATTAACAATCGACTCAACAATACCCTTCACATCTGTATTGCCGAGCTTCATCTTTGTCTGACCCTCAAACTGCGGATCAGGAAGCTTTACACTGATTACAGCAGTCAGCCCCTCGCGTATATCATCGCCGGAGAGGGACCCTTTGCCGTTCTTCAGTATACCCGAAGACAGGGCGTACTGGTTAGCGGTCCTTGTAAGGGCGGACTTGAATCCTATCAGATGGGTACCTCCTTCGCGGGTGTTTATGTTATTGGCAAAGGTATAGATGATCTCTGTATAACTGTCATTGTACTGGAGGGCTATCTCCACTGAAATAGCATCACGTTCTCCTGATATATAGATTGGGTTTGGGTGAAGCACTGTCTTGTTCTTGTTCAGGTGCTCAACAAAAGAGACGATGCCGCCTTCGTAGAGGAACTCCCGTTTCTTGCCGCTCCGCTCATCCGTTATATTGATCCTGAGTCCCCTGTTGAGGAATGCAAGCTCCCTCAGCCTCTGACTCAGCACATCATAGCTGAACTCCGTTGTCTCAAATATCTCGGGGTCGGGCTTGAATGTAACCTTGGTGCCCGTACTCTTTGTCTTCCCCACCAGCTGAAGGGGTTTTACGGGAACCCCCCTCTCGTATCTCTGCTGAAAGACCTTTCCATCACGCTTGATCTCCAGCTCCAGCCACTCTGAAAGGGCGTTTACCACCGACACGCCGACTCCGTGCAGGCCCCCTGATACCTTGTAGGCCTTTGCATCAAACTTACCACCTGCGTGAAGCTCCGTCATTACGATCTCTGCCGCTGTCCTGCCTTCAGGGTCTCCGGAATGTGTATCCGTCGGTATGCCCCTTCCGTCATCGATAACAGTGCAACTGCCGTCATAATGAAGGATGACATCAATATTGCTGCAAAACCCTGCCAGGGCCTCATCCACACTGTTGTCAACCACCTCGTAGACGAGATGATATAGCCCCTCGGCACCTGTTGAGCCTATATACATGGCAGGACGTTTTCTGACAGCCGACAGACCCTTCAGGATCTTTATAGTATCAGCACCGTATTCCCTTAAGTCTTTTTCCATTCCTTTTTCGTCCTCCGTCATTGGTCACCAGCCCTTAATTCTTTCTCCACAGGATCTTTAACACTTCAAGCATCATCAGATCCTCATGGGCATGATCACACACTTGTAATTCTCATTGCCCTCTTCTCTGAGAAGGGTCGTGCTTAACGGTTCCTGCACCTCAAAAATTACCTTCTCTGCAGTCAATGCATTCAGTGCATCAAGGAGGTACCGTGCATTAAACCCGAGGGATACTCCCTCGCCCTCATAATCGATCTGGACCTCATCCTTTGCCTCGCCAATATCGGGGTTTGAAGCACTAATGGTCAGCGTACCGGGTGAAATGTCTATCTTCACCGCATTACTGTGGTCCCTGCTTATTACTGAAACCCTTCTCAGGGATTTGATAAACTCCTCTCTCGCAATCCCGAGAATCTTTTCGTTGCCTACAGGGATGACCTGTTCATAATTTGGGTAGGTACCCTCGATCAACCTTACGAGAAACTGAATCTCCCCGATATTAAAGGCCACATGGTTTGTGGCTATCTCCATCCGGATACTGCCCTCCTGTGATGGAAGAAACTTTCTCAACTCCGAGGCAGACTTCCTCGGCACAATCACCTTGATCTCATCTTCTGCCTCTACTTCTATAGTATCATTTATAGCTGAAAGCCTGTGTCCGTCCGTTCCGACAACCGTAAAGGTCTTTTCCCGGGGCTTGATATGAAACAGCAGGCTGTTGAGGGTATATCTCGAATCACTCTCACCTGCGGAATAGAGGGTCTTCTCTATCATATCCAGGAGCTTTCCGGCCTCTATCTCCACATCAACCTTGTCCGCGAGTCCCGGCCACTTCGGAAAATCCTCCGGGCTCATACAGGCAAGCCTGAAGTTACTCTTGCCGGCCTTTAATTTTAACCACTCGACCCCTTCGCTCTCTATCTTTATGTCACCTTCAACTTCCCTCACTATCTCATAAAGCTTCCTTGCAGGGATGCAGAGATCCCCTCCCTCCTTAACCTCCTGCAGTATTACAGGCTCTTTTATAGCTGTCTCAAGGTCCGTAGCTGACACAAATGGTTTTTCACCGGCACTTAACAAAAAATGCCCAAGAATCGGCATGGTCGTCTTTTTATCAACAACGCTCTGAATGTCCGCAAGTCTTTTCTGAAGTTCATCCCTTGAGATAATAACATTCATAAAACAGCCTCCCTTTTTTCAGTCATTGGTCATTACTAACCCTAATCAGTCGTTGACTGATTTTCTAACCTTTTATTTTGTTTACCAGGCTCTCTATTATACGATTAAAGGATTCATCTGCGTTTTTCCTTTTATCTATCTGTCTGCATGCATATATGACGGTGGAATGATCCTTGCCGCCAAAGTTCTTCCCGATGTCGTTAAGGGAAAGATCCGTGTGCTCCCTGCTTATATACATTGCAATCTGTCTTGGCAGGGCAATCTCCTTCGTCCTCTTCTTGGTCTTCAGCTCCTGAAACCTTATACCATAGAAATCAGCCACTGCCTTCTGTATAATCTCAACTGTCAGGGGCCTCTCATCATCATGAAGGAAATCCTTAAGGACATCTTTCGCCATGTCAAGGGTTATTGGAACGCCTGTCAGTGTTGAATGTGCAGCCAGCTTTATAAGGCAACCTTCCAGTTCCCTTATATTGGATTTAATCTTCATGGCAAGCCAGTAAGCAACGTCCTGCGGAATCTGTATTCTCTGATATTCCGCTTTTTTAAAGAGTATGGCCATCTTTGTCTCTACCGACGGCAGTTGAATATCAGCAATAAGGCCCATGGTAAATCTCGACTTTAACCTGTCCGTTATATCCGATATATCCCTTGGAGACCTGTCACTGGATATAACTATCTGTTTCTGCTGTTCGTACAGGGCATTAAAAGTGTGAAAGAACTCTTCCTGTGTCTGTGTCTTGTTCGCAATGAACTGGACGTCATCAAGAAGCAGGAGATCAACATTTCTGTACTTGTCCTTCAACTCCCCCATCTTGTCATGCCTGATAGCAGCCACCACCTCATTGGTAAATTGTTCGGAAGGAACATATAATACACGGAAATTCGGCATACTGTCTATAACCCTGTTACCAATGGCATTGATGAGATGGGTCTTGCCTAGACCGACTCCCCCGTATATGAAGAGTGGATTGTATGCCCTTCCCGGGGCTTCCGTAACCTTCATGGCCGCAGCATGGGCAAACTGATTGCTCGGCCCTGCGATAAACTCTTCAAATGTATATTTAGGGTTGAGAAATACCCCCCTGTTCCTGAGTGCCCGGCGCCGGCTGTCTATCCGGGCATCGAACTTTTTAACCTCCTTGTCCTGCTTTTCCGCTATCTTGTACTTTACAGTGAGTTCCTGCCCGGTCTGCTCCCTGAAGGCATTCTGAATTATCTCCGAATAATTCTCCTCTATCCACTCCTTGTAAAACCTGTTGGGTATCTCCACCACAACGTAGTCGTCCTTTATCTGTTTCAGTTTAATCGGCTTAAACCAGAGCTCGAATACGCTGCCACCTACTTTCTCGTCAATAGACTTGAGACACTTATCCCATATTGCTGCTGTTTCCATGAAATCCCCTTAGTATTTTATGCTTTATTCACAATCTATTAACAAATGTTGGTAACTGCACAAACATTATAAATCATCTGTTAGTTCAAAGCAAGAAAACCCTGCTATAAAACTGTTGGTATACTGTTGAATTTTTCCCACATACCGCCGGTTGTTAAAACAGTGGAAAAACAGACAACGCAATCAATACCTTTATCAACGGATTAACAGACCGATTTTTATAAAAAATTCTTCCATTTCAACTTATCAACACCACCTACTACAACTACTACTAAAAATATTTAAGTATTTAAGTAGTAATAGAGAGACACCGAAACCATCCCTTTTACCTCTAAAACAACCCCCTGGAGGCCGGTAATTCACAATACCTGACAATCCACTACCTGCTTTAGCCTTTCTGTGTACTGCAAACAGACTTTCTTGCCTTCATCTTCAGATAGGCCTGTATAAAGTCATCAATCTCACCATCAAGTACAGCATCCACGTTTCCCTTCTCCAACCCTGTCCGGTGATCTTTTATAAGCCTGTAGGGATGCAGCACACACGACCTTATCTGGTTACCCCAGGCAATCTCTTTCTTGTTACCGATGATGCCTTCCATCCTCTTCTCCTGCTCACTGAGTTTCAGGTCATAGAGCCTTGCCTTCAGTATCTTCATGGCAGTAGCCTTGTTCTTGTACTGAGACCTGTCACTCTGGCAACCGACCACAATACCCGTGGGATTGTGGGTAATCCTGACTGCCGAGGAAACCTTGTTTACGTGCTGTCCCCCTGCACCCGATGCCCTGAACGTGTCTATCCTCAGGTCCTCGTCCCTTACCTCTATCTCTATGTCGTCCTCAACCTCGGGATAGACCATGACGGCAACAAAGGAGGTATGTCTCCTGCTGTTTGCATCAAAAGGAGATATCCTTACGAGTCTGTGGATTCCCGCTTCCGCCCTGAGATAACCATACGCATAAGGTCCTGAAATGGTGATGGTGGCACTCTTTATACCAGCCTCATCACCCTGCAGGAGGTCGACAATCTCTGCCTTGAACCCCTTCTTTTCAGCCCACCTCAGATACATCCTCATGAGCATCTGAGCCCAGTCCTGGCTCTCCGTACCACCTGCTCCCGGGTGTATCTCGACTATGGCATTGCTCCGGTCCAGCTCACCTGACAGGAGGTGTTTCAACTCAAGTACCTCTAACTCCTTTTTGAGTCTGTTAAGCTCTCCAAGAAACTCGTCTAAAAACAGCTCCCCTTCTTCTTCAAAAAGTATGTCGGCAGAATCTGTAAGGTAGTCGAGTCTTTCGGTTGCGTTTAAAAAGGGGAGAACGAGGTCTTCGATTACTGCTTTTTTCTTCTGCAGGGATTTAAGCTTACGCGGGTTTGCCCAGACGTCCTCTCTGCTCAGGTCGTTATTTATCTTTTCAAGCTCTTTCTTCAGTGAATCTACATCAAAGATACCCTCGTAGGTCTTCGATCTTATTCCTCAGTGTGCTGAGTTCCTCTTTTATCTCTCTTTCGTTAATCATGTTACTCCTCCTTGATATTTTTTGGTTCTTCCGACCTTATTCGATATTTTCACAAAAAACAGTACGGTAAATATAATATTCAAAAAACTGAATACATCACCAAATCTTGTATAAAAACTGGTATTGTCGTTTATCAGGATATCCCCGGTTATATATGTCTCTTTAAAAAGCCCTGTTGTCCTTAAAACCCTTCCTGTTGGGTCTATGAAGCCTGATATACCGGTATTGGCCGCCCTTACAAGGGGCTTTCTGTTTTCAACAGCCCTGAAGACCGACATCGAAAAATGCTGATAGGGCCCATTTGTCCTTCCGAACCAGGCATCATTGGTTATATTGACAATGAGATTTCCCCCGTGTCTGAAAAACTTTCTGACAAGGCCCGGAAAAATCGCCTCGTAGCAGATAATCGTACCGAACTGCCCCCAGGTTAAACTGCCCTTGGCATAACTTTTGCCAGGTGTGTAGTCTCCTATACCCTCCACCAGCTTATCTAAAAAGAAGAGGGTGTTTTTCAGGGGGACATATTCACCAAATGGCACCAGATGTATTTTATCATAAAAATAGGTCGGGTTTCCAGCCCTGTCAATAAGAACAGCGCTGTTTGTCAGCGTGTATCCCTTGTTTGAATTTCCCTCCGGGTCTTTGTTTACAGGCCTGGTTTTCACCATGACTGTGCCGGTCAACAGGGGGACGCCGGATTTTTTTACAAATTCAGTCAGCTCCGTTGTTTGCTCATTGTCTCTGCCAAAATAAAAGGGCAGGGCAGTCTCCGGCCACACAACCAGATCAGGGCTCTCCTTAAGTGCCTCAACAGTAAGTCTTTTATATGTGTTGAAGACTTTTCTCTGATAGGCGGGGTTCCATTTCCTGTCCTGCTCTATGCTGCCCTGAATAATACTGATTCTTACCTGTCTGGTGTCACCCTTTCCTGTGCCAATAGACCGTAATTTATAAACGCCGTAGAAGAGGGTTGCAGCGATCACCATGACGGTGACTGCTGTGGAGGCAAGGGTTTTCCAATTCGGGAAGAGGGGTTTTTCTTTTTGACGCACCTTCAGCAGGTAGAGGTCTGCCAGAGACGCATTGACGAGGATGACAAGAAATGAAACCCCGTAGACACCTGTTATATCTGAAATCTGGATAATCGGGAGAGAGTTGTATTGGGTATAACCAAGCAAAGACCAGGGAAACCCGGAAAAGAGGTATCCGCGTATATATTCAAGAGAACCCCACAACGGAGCAGCAATTATGGTGAGGGGAAGGTCTGTTCTTTTTACGGCCTTTGCAAAGAGAAATCCGAAAAGGGCCGTATAAAGGCTTTCATACAGGCTTAAGAGCAGGACTATCAGGAGGCTCGGCAGCAGAGATACGCCGCCATAGTGATTCACTGAGTAATATATCCAGGACTGGGTGCCGAAAAAATAAGGTAGTCCGAAAAAAAGACCTGCCCGGAAAGCTGTATAACCATCCATCCTGTAGAGGGAGATCAAAAAGGGGACAATACATATCCATGCAAGCAGGGATATATTGAATGTTGGAAATGCAAATACAAGGGCTGTTCCTGAGAGGACGGCAGGAAAATACCTTGAGAGGTTATTTTTCAACAACTTGTTATATACCTCTTTCCATGTTGAAGAGAATGATAGTTAATTGCCTTTTTCAGATTAAATATTTTATCATAATTTTCACTTTTAATTATATCAAGGAGGGTTTAGACACCGACTCTATGGCAAGACTCTCTGTTTTTGGTATTTGTTTCACAATGGAGGGCAGGTAGCTCAGTCGGTAGAGCAGAGGCCTGAAAAGCCTCGTGTCGGCGGTTCGATTCCGTCCCTGCCCACCACTCATAAAAAGGCGCAGACTAAAACCCTCCTCAACCCGACAATAAATGGCCCTACATAAAAATATGCATTCAAAGGACATCCTGTTTTTAGGACATTCTCTTATAGATTTCTTCGACTGGCAAGCCAGGTTTCCTGGTCACAGGGTTGCAAGCCTTGGTGTGCCCGGAGAGACAGTGGAAGGGCTCCTTTCAAGGATTGACGGGATTATAAGGGAATATCCACATGCTGACCTTGTTTTCATCATGACCGGGACAAACAATGTGGCCATGGAAGACTTTGATTTTCTGAATGCTTACAGGGAAATTATAGAGAAATTATCTGCAGCTTACCCGAGAGCCGTTATTTATGTTCACAGTATCCTGCCCATCGGGCTGGAGTGGATAACAGGTGAAGACATACAACGGGCGAACCAATCCATCAAGGAGATGACCGGGGAAACAGGAGCCGGGTTCCTGGACATTTATAAGCTGTTTACAGACACGGAAGGTAAGGCAGTGAAGGGGTATTTCCTTGAAGACGGAGTACACCTTAGTGGTAAAGGTTATGCGATATGGACAGGGGTCCTGGAGAATATAGTGAACAAATAGACTTCATTAGAAAAGGGGGATATGGACAGAAAAGCCTCAAAAGAACTTGCAAAGGTTATCTTTTGTCTCTTTTTCCTTGCTATTGTCCTGATCTGTTTTGTAAAAGAAGCATCAGCAATGGAGGCCTTTGCAGAGTATGGCAGGGGGGACTTCCTGAGTAACGGGGATTCTCCGTGGAGCCCGGCCTTTGCCCGGTCAGAGGATATCTGGATTGTCGGAGTTCGTGGTCAACCGGTCCGGAATCGGGTAAAATGGCTGCATACTGAACTCCTCGGAGGGATCTTCGACGGTGCAGGCTGGGTTGGAGGGAATGTTGGGACAGAGGCAAGATTCGGCAATGCCATAGTCTCCGTAGGCGTTGGTGTGGCTTATGTGCACAGGGGAGGGATGAATATTGAAGAGGGAGAATGCCCCAGGCTCGGCTCCAACACCAATTTCCTCGCCAGGGCAAGGACGGGCTGGAAAGCAGGAAGGTGGCAACCATATATTGCATATACGCATCTCTCAAACGGGGGACTGACGAATAAGTCCTGTGTTGCGGATAACTATGGAGAAGATGTTTTTTCCTTTGGTATAAGCTACGAATTTGATTATAGAGACCTGTTCAAATTTTAAATATCAGTATTATTATCTATACGGAGAAGCAAAAGGAGGGTTGTATGGAAAGGGATGATTTAGCGAAAGTGACCGGTGCATTTCTTGTCGGGGGGCTTATTGGTTCATTAATTGCTCTCCTCTATGCACCGCAGGCAGGAAGGAAGACAAGGCGTGACATTTCAAAGACGGCAAAGAAGGTCAAAAGAGAGGCTTGGGAAGTGGCAGAGGAGACGATTGAGACAATAAGTGGTTTTATCGAGGATGTCAATGAGAAGACGTCGGAGATTATATCCAGAGGCAAGGACTTAACAGAGGATATGAAGGAGAGTCTTCTCAGTACCATAGAAGAGGGTCAGAAGACTTTGGAGAAACAGAAGGCAAGACTGAGCAAGATTATTGGTTAGTCTTGTCTTCAAGTTTGTTATCACGGATGCTCAAGCTCCTTCAGGTGGGGAACAATCTTTTTATACTGCTCATATGTGACGTTTGACTTCCAGTATCCTGCTGCCTTTGCAATCATGATGCCGCCCCAAAAGAGTGTGATGATGAGCAGGATGTAAATAACGGGGTTTATCCGCCTCTTCCCCGGGAGTGCAAGGTCAAGTGCCCCCTGGGCAGGGCAGTGGCTTACGCAGGTAAGACACCCGGTGCACTCAGGGGAATAGAGCCTCTCCCTGTCTTCAACGGGCAGAAGTGACGGACAACTTCTTGTGCACCTGTGACAATGGATACACCTTGAGGGGTCTCTGGTCACCTTTACAGGACTTAAAATACTCAGAAGCCCAAGCAGTGCGCCGTAGGGGCAGAGATAGCGGCACCAGAAGTTTTTGACAAGGAGGGAAGCAGCGAAGAGAACCATCAGCACAGTGAGGGTTGTTACGGACATCTCTGTAAAGAATATGAGGAGTCTTAAATCCGCCACCATCCAGTATGGGGTAAAGAGGAAGGCCCGGATGGATTCTGGCGACATCTTTAAGAGGATTACGTAGAGGAAAAACGCCATCAGCAGATATTTTATTGACCTCAGGGGATAATCGATATACCCTGGAAATGAAAAATTCCTTCCGAATATCCTTCTGCCTGTCTTGTAGGTGAACTCAGAGATTGTACCCACCGGGCATATCCATCCACAAAAACCTTTTTTGAAAAACAGGGCCGTAAGGAGTGCAGAGATGAAAATGACAAGGGCTGCCGGATGAACAGGGTCAAACAGGCCTTCAGTTATCCAGAGCTTCAGGGCCATAAATGCCCCGATAGGCATAAATCCTTCAACAGAGAGGGGTTTTTCAATAAGAGGAAGTTTCCCCCCCTGAAGAGATTTTAGAAAGCCGTAAAGGCTGATTCCGCCGTGTATTACGATAATAACCACGCCCCACTGTATCAGATACCGCAGAACCCTCAGGTAGGGCCTGCCGCGGAACGTTCTTAAAAAGGTGCCTTGTCTCTCCTCTGTCTTCACTACCCTATTTTATACTCCGGGGCTTGCTGAAAGTATGATTTTAATCAGGTTTATTATAGCAGGAGAGGTTTAGAGGGAAGGATGCTATTTTTTTGTAAAAATCGGTTATAATATCCAATCGCAGGCTGTAAAAAAAGTGGTACAGGCTGCATTCTCCATGGCAGAGAAAAGAGAGGCCTTGACCGCAGATATTCAGGAGGCAGGATATTGAAAAAAGTTGTAATTCTAATGGGGTCTAAAAGCGATCTTCAATGGTCGGAGAGGATAGCCGGAGCGCTTGAAGGCCTGGGGGTCGGGGCAGTCCTGAGGATTGCCTCTGCGCATAAGGCGCCGATGCGTTGTTATGAGATTATAAAGGAGTATGAAAAAGAGGACGTTGTCTTTATCACGGTTGCGGGCAGGAGCAATGCACTGAGCGGATTTGCCGATGCCCAGACACACTGCCCTGTTATTGCCTGTCCCCCGTACAGTGAGAGCTTTGCAGGGGTGGATATCTTTTCAAGCCTCAGGATGCCTTCAGCTGTGGCTCCCCTTGTGGTACTCGACCCTGAGGGAGCGGCACTTGCAGCAGCAAAGATTCTGGGCCATAGTGAGCCGGAAATACAGGTGAGAGTAAAAAAATATCAGGCTGAGGCAAAAGAGCGGATAGAAAGGGATGATGAGGAGGTAAGTGGTGGGTAGTGTTAAAGACCTTGAAATTGTAAAACCCCCGGAAGGGGACGTGCCCGGGATCGGGAGGTTTCACTTCTCGGACAGATACTCTGTCTTTGACTGGGGAGAGATGCCGGATCTTATCCCTGACAAAGGGGCCTCAATCGCCCTGTTAAGCTCATATTTCTTTGAAAAACTGGAAAATACGGGGATAAAGACCCATTATCTTGGACTTGTTGAGGACAACAGGAGTAAGCCGCTCTTTGAGCTGCAGAGGCCCTCAACCACAATGGAGATACGGCTGCTCAGGGTTTTAAGGCCTGAGTTCCGTGAAGGCAGGTATGACTATTCATGTTATGAGGGACAGAAGGGCAACTTCCTTATCCCGCTTGAGATTATCTACAGGAACTCCATTCCTGAGGGAAGCAGCATACTTAAACGCCTGGGGAGCGGAGAGGTGCGGCCTGAGGATTTTGGCTTAAAGGAGATGCCGGTGCCTGGTGAGGAACTGAAGGAGCCCATCCTTGATGTATCCACCAAACTGGAGATTACAGACCGTTATATCTCGTGGGAAGAGGCCAGGCGCATTGCGGGACTGTCGGAGAGAGAGCTCAAAGAGATAAAAGAGATTACCCTGTCTGTGAACCGGATGATTACCGATGAGTTTTCAAGAATTGGGCTTAAAAATGAAGATGGAAAGATAGAGCTCGGCTTTGACCCTGAAAGAAGACTGATGCTGGTTGATGTCCTTGGCACCCTTGATGAGTGCAGGTTTACATATAAGGGGATTCCCGTGAGTAAGGAGATTGCAAGGATTTATTACCGGAATACACCGTGGTACCATGCAGTAGAGAAGGCCAAGGAAGAAGACAGGATGCGGTGGAAGGAACTCGTTAAGGAGAGTCCCAAGCCCCTCCCTGAAAGGCTCCGGGCATTGATCTCAATGGTATATGCTGCATGCACAAATGAGATAACAGGCAGGGAGTGGTTTAAGGATATCCCCCCTGTTGAGGAGATACTGAGAGAGGTGAAGGACGTACTTTCCAACAAGATGCCCGTTGCCTGACGAAGGGCAGGGACAAGGTTTATTACAAAGACAGGAGGTTGCTTATGAAAAGGAGGGATAATGGATATAGAAGTCACTATTGAGGGAGAATCTCTTTCAATAACTGTTGAAAACCCCTTTCATATGGATGCAGCCGGGGTGATAGCGCAGATAAGGGATTTTGCGGATAAAAAGGGGCTGCAACTGGAGGGTCTGAATCTTGAGGGTCTGCTTCCAAAGATGGTCAAAGGGGTTGTCGGGTGTGAAGAGGGCTGCCCTGCCAATGCAAAGAGTCTTGTGGCCCAGGGATACGGAGACTTTCACCTGGAATACATAGAGGGCGGAATTTTGGCTGCAAGCTGTCAGGTTAACGGTTCGGAGACGCTGACGATCAAGGTCTTTCCTGAATTCTAACTGAGTGACCCAAGTTCTTCAAGCCCTTTTACTGCTTCTTCATTTCCGGAGTCAAACTTTAGGGCCTTTTCAAAGTGCGTCCTTGCACGTTTTTTCAGCCCGGCCTTCAGGTATATGCGTCCGAGGTGGGCATGGTGATCAGCCTTGAAGGGTTCAAGTTTTATAGCCTCAAGAATTGCCTCTTCAGCCTGTTTGAGTCTTCCGGGGATATTTGTCAGTGCAAGAGAGAGGCGGCTCCAGTATTTGGGCTTTTTTGGATTCAGCCGTGTTGCCCATCCAAAAGCATCAAAGGCCTGCCAGTAATTACCTGCCTTGTATTCAAGAACTCCTCTCCGGTATTGCTCCTCAGCCTGAGCCTCCTTCAGGTGTGCCGGAGGCTCTGCTTCTGATGAGTCTGTTTCGGAAGGGGCCTGCTCGCCGGGAACCCCTTGCTTGAGGGTTTCATATGCCAGGCTTATGGCTTCAAAGAGGTCTGTTAATTTATGCCTCAGTTCGTCCTGTGTAGAGCTGTAATAACGGTCCGGGTGAAACCGGCGGGCCATTCTGTAGTAGCTGCGTTTCAGGGTTTCCGTATCAGCACCCCGCTGGATGCCTAATAACTCGTAAGGATTCAGGTTACCGAGCCTTGCATGTAACCCATTTACCTCTCTGCGAAAATCTGTCTCTTCAGTGCCCATTTCTATTAAAAGTTCAACAACCTAAGGTTGAAGGTCCTTCATTTCCCCAATTGTTTTTTCAGGGCCTTCCGGGACTAATTTGATATCCTTCTTCTCTTTCTCCGCCTCTTCCGGAACGGTGAAGGTATCTGAACATCTTGCGGCATCAAGTTTTAAGGTCTCTATCTCAAGCCCCAGGGTATCGGTCTTGAGGTTTAACGACCTGATCATCTCATGGGCATCATAGAGCTTTTGCCTGAGATTGACTATATACAGAGCCGCAAGCAATAAAAGGACAAAGAGCAGGACGACGATGCCTCTCCATTGTTTGCCCTTATTCTGAACCCTCTCAAGTTCCTGTTCGAGTCTGGTCTTTTCGTTCAATGGTATCTTTTGACTTTAAAGCGGTAAATCACGCACTCCTCATCATGAGGAGATATCCCGGCCTTTATCCTGGCTATCCGCAACTGCTCGTCCACAGTTGTAACTCCCTCGAGATCCGGCAGGAGGAGACCCTTCTGCAACCCTTTAACAACAATAACCCCGTATTTTTTTGGGTCAAGCTCTTTTAAATCCGTTACCTGTTCGGGTTCCGACAGTACGTCAACCGAGTAAGTGAGTGCTTCTAATTCCTCTTCATCAACAGGGGCAAAACGCGGGTCCTGAGTGGCTGCTGCAATTGCATTCTTGATTATCTCCTCTGCCACGTTTGCCGTAGTGGGAGCAAAGGTGCCGATACATCCCCTGAGTTGACCGTCTTTTTTCAGCGATACAAATACCCCGGCCCTTTCCTGCATCTCCGGTGTCAGCTCCTCTGGCGGGTTAATAACATGCCCGTGTTTGACATACTCCTCCACAGTCCTTTTGGCAAGTGATACAAGGGGATGCATTAGCTGCTCCTGAACAGGGCGTAATCAGCAAGGCAGGAAAGTGCCTCACTGGCGGGCGAGGAAGCAAAGACCTGAAGTTCCTCTTTTGCCTCCCGTACAAGACCCTTGGCGCGATTCATTGATTCTTCAATTGTATTATATTTCCGGAAAAGGGAACCAAGTCTTGCCAGGCTGTCGTCACTTTCTTTATCCACGCCCATGCCGGTCACTATCGCTTTCACTTCCATCTTCTCCTCTTTATTGCAGACCTGCAGGAGATATATAAGGGGCATGGTTATCTTTCCTTCTTCAAGGTCTTTCCCGGGTCGCTTGCCAAGCATTGACTCCACGGCCATGTAGTCAAGGATGTCGTCCATCATCTGAAAGGCCATGCCGGTCTTCATTCCAAACCTGGACAGGGCCTCTTCATACCGTCTCTCCTTATTCCCGAGTATAGCCCCGATCCTGCACGCAGCGGATATAAGTGCCCCTGTCTTGGCCGATATTATCTGAAGGTATTCTCCTTCCTTGATCTCCGGATCGCCGATCCTGCTCAACTGAAGCAGTTCTCCCTCTGTCATCCTGGCAGTCGCCTCTGAAAGGGCCTCCATAAGCTTCTGATTCTCCTGGTGGACGGCTATTTTTAAGGCGTTGGAGTACAGGAAATCACCTACAAGGACCACTATCTGATTGCCCCAGACAGAGTGAGCTGTGGGTCTGCCCCTCCTTAGTTCTGCACTGTCAACCACATCATCGTGGAGCAAGGATGCCGTGTGGATAGCCTCTATAACGCTTGCGAGAATAATACGGGGGTGCTCTCTGTAGCCACATAATTCTGCACCGAGTACAAGGAAGAGAGGACGGAGTCTCTTGCCCCCGCTTCGAACAACATGGCCTCCGATGGAGGGTATCACTTGAGCTGAACTATTGAACAGATTCAGGAGTTCGGTTTCTACCTTGCCAAGTTCTCCTGAATAGGTGGAAAAGACGGTGTTTACATCACAGATTAGTTCTGGCATACCTTTTATTTAGGGGTATCTGTAAGATTTGTTATACATAGCATAACATACAGATGACATGATAGGGGATATTTGACTCTAAAGTCAAGGTTTTAGTCTCAACTCTGAGAGATTCACTCCCTTGTTTGTCAGTTTTTTTAAGTCCCCCGGCCTAAAAACCCCCTTTTCAGTTATTATGGCTGTGACATACCTTGCTGGGGTAACGTCAAACGCCATGTTGATAACCCTGACTCCTTCCGGAGCAACAGGGTGGCCACATATGTGTGTTACCTCTTCTGCAGGGCGCTGCTCTATCGGTATTTCCTCCCCTGAGGGGATGGTAAAATCAATACTGCTTAAAGGTGCTGCGACATAAAAGGGAACATTATTCTCCTTTGCAAGGACTGCCACGGAATATGTGCCTATCTTGTTTGCTACGTCACCGTTTCTTGCAGTGCGGTCTGTTCCCACTATGCATAGATCTATCATGCCATTTTTCATCAGTGCCCCGGCAGAGTTGTCGGTGATAAGGGTTACCGGCACGCCTGTCTGCATCAGCTCCCACGTGGTCAGTCTTGCCCCCTGGAGCACGGGTCTTGTCTCATCGGCAATAACCTGCACCTCTTTCCCCTGCTCCCTGGCAACCAGTACAGGTGCTGTGGCTGTACCATACCCGCCGGTTGCGAGTGCACCTGCATTGCAGTGTGTCAGTACAGTTGCCCCGTCCTTTATAAACTCAGCCCCCCAGCTCCCGATGGCCCTGTTTGCAGTGATATCCTCTTCAAGTATGGACTTGGCCTCGTAAACGAGCATTTTCTTCAGGGTCTCGACCCCCTGATGCCTGTTCTTCAACATAAGTGCCTTTATCCTGTCCATGGCCCAGCGAATGTTGACGGCAGTCGGCCTTGTAGATATCATTGTATCCATTAGGGGTTTGAGGGATACCATAAACTCTTCAAATGAGGATACCTTTATATCCTGTGCAGAGAGGGCAACTCCCATCGCTGCAGCAATCCCGATGGCTGGAGCCCCCCGGATCCTGAGGGTTTTTATGGCATCTGCCACCATAGTGTAATCGCTGCAGTCTATGTATACGACCTCAAGGGGTAACCTGCTCTGATCAAGTATCCGGACCTTCTCCCCTGCCCATTCAATACTTTTAACCATAAAGTGGCACGCCCGTCTAATTCCTTTTGTATTTCTGGTTTATACCCGGTTAGTTTTGTTGAACTGGCTGCAGGGGTTATTACCCCCTCCCCCTCAGTGCTGAAATTATAACACAAAAATGAACAATAACATACATATGGTGAGAAAGATGATGACACCGACCGTGGCCCAGGCGATGATATTGAAGATGCGTGAATTGGTATAATCACCCATGATCTTTTTGTTGTTCGCCAGCTTCAGGGCATAATAGAGGACAAAGGGAAGGATGAGGCCGTTAACCACAGAGGACAGGACCATAAGCGTGACAAGGGGAGCCCCGGGAATGAGGACCAGAAGCGAGGCTATTATGATAATCGAGGTATAAATCCACATGAACTGGGGGGCCTCTTTAAAGGTCTTGTTGACCCCGGCCTCCCATCCCATGGCCTCACACGTATAGTAGGCAGTTGCCAGCGGGACGATAATCGCTCCAAGCAATGAGGCATTTGCAAGGCTTACGGCAAAGATAAGGGATGAAAACCTGCCCGCAAAAGGCTTTAATGCCATGGCTGCCTCACTTGCCTCATTTATCCTTATGTCTGCCGGAAACAGGACGGTGGCACAGGTAACAATTATGAAGAAGGAGATTATGTTCGTGATACTGCACCCCAGCACCACATCCAGCCTTGAGGCCCCGTAATCCTTCTTCTTAATACCCTTTTCAGCAATAGAGGACTGGAGGTAGAACTGCATCCAGGGGGTGATGGTTGTACCGATTATTGCTATTGTCAGCATGATGTACTCGGGGTCTGCCTTGATTTCAGGTACTACCAGTCTTTTAAAAACAAGGGACCAGTCCGGTTTTGCCATGATCCCTGATACCACATAGCCGATATAAATGATACATGCCAGGAGAAGAACCCGCTCAACCGTACGGTATGTACCTTTTGTGACAAGCAGCCATATTGCCAGTGAGCCAACAGGTACCATTGCATACTTGCTGAACCCCAGAATCTCCATACTTGCAGCCCAGCCCGCGAGATTGGCCATAGTTGTGCCGAGGTTTGCAACGAAGAGCCCCAGCATCATGTAAAAGGTGACTTTCACCCCAAAATTTTCCCTGATAAGGTCCGAGAGCCCTTTTCCGGTAACAACGCCCATACGGGCGATCATCTCCTGCACGACTATCAGCGAGACAGTGGTTGGAAGGAGTGTCCACAGGAGTGCATAGCCAAACCTTGCACCGGCTACAGAGTAGGTGGTAATCCCACTGGCGTCGTTGTCAATGTTGGCCGTGATTATCCCCGGACCAAACACAGAGAAAAAAAGGGCTATCTTTATAAAATATTTTTTCATGTTTTGCCAGCGGTATCATCTGTCATTGGTTCGTTCAGAAACGGTTAATATCAGGAAAGTGCAAGGTGCGGAGTCCGACCAGTGACTGATTCAGACCTTTTTACGCTTTCGCTTTGCCTTTGGCGGCAGGATCCTGTCTATAATGTCATCCATTGTGACAATACCTATAAGCACATTGTCATTGTCGACAACCGGTATTGCTGCGAGGTTATACTTTGATATGGCTGCTGCCACTATATCTTCATCATCCTCGGGGTTAAGGGTCTTCAGGTTTGTAACCATTATCTCCGAAAGTGTTTTTCCCGGATCTGCAAGGAGGAGTTCCCTGAGGGAAAGGACACCGAGCAATTTCTCGTCAGGGTCTATTACATAAATATAATAGATTGTCTCTATTTCGGCAGCGTCTCTCTTGAACCTCTCAATGGCCTCGGAGACCTTGATCTCCGGCTCATAGGCAATGAACTCATTGGTCATCAAGCCCCCGGCGGTATTCTCTTCATGTTCCAGGAGTTCCTGAATATCCTCTGCATCTTCCTGGTCTATACTTTCAAGGAGGGCCTTCATCTTTTCCGTTGGCAGATCTCCGAGGATATCTGCTGCCTCATCCGGGGGCATCTCCTCAATTATATCCGATGCCTTCTCCGGCTCCATCTCTGTTATTATGCTCGCCTGCACATCAGGCTCAAGCTCGGAAAGGGTCTCGGCAGCGGTTTTGAGGTCAAGGTCTGTAAAGAGGCTCGTTCCTTCCTCTCTGGAGACGGAGCTTATAATTTCGGCAATATCCGCGGGGTGCAGGTTGGCAACCATCTGCCTCGGCACTGTCAGAGCAATGGTCTTGAGTTTTGGCTCAAGTGGCTGGATATAGGTCCAGCTTATCAGGTTATGCGGCAACTCTATTTTGAAGAGTTTGAAAAACTCATTTCCCTGTCTTTCAATGCCCAGTCTCCTCAGGATTCCCCTCATTCCGACGTCGACTGCTACGAGTACGGCCTTTCCCTCAAAGCCTTCCAGCTTTATGTCATTCACCCTTACCACCTTTGCCCCGGTGGCATCAACTATCTGTTTGTCAAGGATATCCCTGACGGCAAGCAGGTCTTCATCCGAGGGTTCATACTGGGCCAGGTCCTCTCTGTTTAATGTGGAGGCCATTACCCTTTTGTTGAATATACTCATGGTCTCCCATGGTACCAGGAACTTTTTCTTCTTCCTCGAAACTATTAAAGACTTCACCACAGGGAGCGGCTCTCCCTTCACGATTATTATATCCCTCAGGGTGCCGAGGTTGTCTCCCTTTAAATCAAGGATCGGTTTTTTAAGGAGTTCGCTTAAGAAGAGTTCACCAAAAATGGGCATAAAATCTCCTTTGGATAAAATGAATTTTACTTTAACCTTTTATTAAAGGGTATGGCAAGATGAAAAATTCTATATTGAATTTTTTCACTTGAAGAGACTGGCTTGCTTTTTTCCGGTATACTTGATATGTTAACAATATGATCTTTCTTCCTGTATCCCTGATGCTGTTTATCCTCTTTCTTTTGCTGATACCCCTCCTCTTTGCCCTTGCCCCGGCTTTGGCCTTTGCCAAGCTCGGGTTGAGTCCGGTCTGCGGGTATGTCTTTTTTATAGCCTGTCTTCTTGGAAGCAGTATAAATATTCCCGTGCACAGGGGAGAAGTCGAAGATTCCATACCCCCTGATGACGTAGCCACCCTGTTTCACACTCTTATGGGCATCAAGGTTCCCCAGACAGCAGAGAGGGTAATCGCAGTAAACCTCGGCGGAGCCATACTTCCCGGCCTTCTGAGCCTTTATCTCCTGAGGCAGGTGCCTTTTACAGTAACCTTTGTGGCCACTGCCATCACGGCGCTGGTTGCCTATATGCTGAGCAAACCTGTGAGGGGTGTGGGTGTGGTTATGCCCGCCTTTGTGCCCCCGGTAATCTCTGCTTCAGTGGCGATTCTGATTGCAGGAGAATATGCTCCCCAGGTGGCGTATATCTCCGGTGTAATGGGTACACTGATAGGTGCCGACCTCTTGAGGCTTCACCAAATACAGAGACTGCCGTCAACTTTTTTAAGTATTGGTGGCGCAGGGGTTTTTGACGGTATATATCTTGTAGGGTTGGTATCCGTGCTTCTTGCCTGAAAAAATCCACATTCCTCTGTTTTCCAACTGAAAATCCTTTAATTTTTCCGTAAAATATTGTATTATATATAATTAACTGCTAATTTGTCTTTCTTCGATTATCTGGAGAAGGACTATAAGCAGGAGAAGAACTATAACAATGGATGGAGGTTGAAGATGTTTCGTTTTATGAAAAAATATCATGACGATATAAAGACCGGTAAGATTACCCTGACCTTTCAGCCCTGGGATACACTCAGGGTTCTCAGGGGCAAGATATACAGGGCATATAATCTTGGTCTTCTCAGGGTGCTGGATGTGGACTTTAAGAAGCTTTCGGATATAACACCTGAGGAATTAAAGCGGTGTGGCTATAACTCTCTTGCAGTCTTTCAGAGAGAGTTTGAGGAGATGGCTGAAAGGAAGGTTGATTTTGAGAAGGAGAGGGCTGTAAGGATAGAGTTTGAGTATATTGGTGAGGATATAGAGAACTACAAGAAGGCGATGGGTAACGTAAAGGACTCCGAGCTTTACAACCTTAAGGAAAAGCTCATCATCGATGACCAGAAGAACGCAATCCCCTGGATTATAAAGACCCTGAGACTCCTGAGGGAATACGATTATCTGCCTTCCAAGGACCTTGAAAAGAGGCTCAGGATTCCTGCAGAGAGGATCAGGTATAATATGAAAAAACTTAAGGCGCTTAACCTGATAACGAGCAATCAGAGAAAAGGGTACGGCATTACCCCCCTTGGAGTCAAGGTGCTGAAGACCTTGAGTTCCGAGAAGAAAAAGCTTGCCATGAAGAATGCGGGAGTGGCAGAGAACGCGGGAGTGGCAGAGAGTGATGGAGTGGCAGAGAACGCGGGAGTGACAGAGAGTGATGGAGTGATGGAGTGATGTGTTCCACGTGGAACAATAGGAGATAAAGGATGGTGTTTTGGGCAGGATTGTTGCTATAGCAAACCAGAAGGGCGGGGTCGGAAAGACCACAACTGCAATAAACCTTGCGGCTTCCCTTGCGTTGGCAGAAAAGGATATCCTCATAATTGATGCAGACCCGCAGGGGAATTCCTCGAGCGGTCTTGGCATAGACAGAAACAATCTAAAGACGACTCTCTACGATGTCTTTGTGGGCCGGGCAGGGATGGAGGAGGTAATTACCGGTACAGAGGTGGAGAAGTTAAGCATTGTCCCTTCCTCCATCGATCTCCTTGCTGTTGAGGTTGAACTTGTTGACAGGCCGGAGCGGGAAGCGGTGTTAACAGAAGCCCTCAGGCCGATTGCCGACAGGTTTGAATATATCATAGTGGACTGTCCCCCCTCGCTTGGCCTCCTCACCCTCAATGCCCTTGTGGCCGCCAACTCTGTTCTTGTGCCTGTGCAGTGTGAATATTATGCACTGGAAGGGCTTGGTCTCCTTTCACGTACAATCAATCTTGTCAAGGACTCCTACAACCCGTCCCTGCAGATTGAGGGTATATTGCTGACCATGTTTGATGCAAGGAACTCCCTGTCGCATCAGGTGGCCCAGGAGGTGAAAAAACACTTTGGAGACGTGGTTTATTCCACAGTTATACCAAGAAATGTTACACTTAGCGAGGCCCCGGGCTTTGGTAAGCCCGTAATGCTATATGATGCCCGTTCAAGGGGTGCTCAAAGCTATTTTCAACTTGCAAAGGAGATTTTAAGTGAAGGACGCACTCGGTAGAGGACTTGGGGCACTGATTCCTGACCACCAGCAGGGTGTTCAGGAGATAGAGATAAAAAAGATAAAGCCCAATCCTGAACAGCCAAGAAAGATTTTTGACGATCAGGCCCTCAGGGAGCTGACGGCATCAATAAAAGAGAAGGGCATTCTCCAGCCCGTCATGGTAAGAAGGGCTGAAAACGGTGACTACTACCTGATAGCAGGTGAGAGAAGGTGGAGGGCTGCGGCCTTGTCAGGCCTGAAAAAGATCCCTGTGATGATTAAGGACAGCGGGCCGGGTGAATCCCTCGAACTTGCACTTATTGAGAATATCCAGCGTGACGACCTCAATCCGATAGAGACGGCAGATGCCTTTCACAGATTGATGGCGGAGCACAAGTATACCCAGGAAGACCTCTCTAAAAAGGTGGGAAAGGAGAGGGCAACAATTGCAAACTACCTGAGACTTTTGAGGCTTCCCTCCGAGATAAAAGGGCTTATAAATGACGGCAGGCTCAGCATGGGCCATGCAAAGGCCATTGTGTCGCTGCCAACAAAAAAGGCGCAGATGGATGCTTCACGGGTGGTAGTAAAGAAGGGGCTCAGCGTGAGGGAGACAGAGGCCCTGTGCAAGCGTCTCCTGGAGACCCCCTCGGGTCAGGTTAAAAAGCAGAAGGCAAAAGACCCTGATATTGCAGCCCTTGAAGATCGCCTTAAACGCTCGATGGGGACGAAGGTCAGTATAAAACACCGGGGCAAGGCAGGTAAGATAGAGATAGAGTACTACAGCCTTGATGAGCTTGACAGGCTCCTTGAAATCCTGAGAGCTTAGTTCGTTAAGATATATCCGCAGATTACACAGATTACACAGATTTTCGCAGATTATAAAACAAAACAATCAAGATAACCTTTACATGTCTATTTCTTCACCCATTTATTCTTTAAGGAAATGAAACAGAAGTTTCCTGGCTTTTATCTGAAAATCTGCGAAAATCTGAGCAATCTGCGGATAAGCCGAGATTCAGAATTTATCTCATCATTTTCCCCTTTCTGTTTATGGTATTATTACTTTGAGAAAGGCCTGATTATGCCCTAATGCACTACAGGGGAATGTCTGTTAGCTTCTTATAGAGTACCCTTATAGATAAGCAAAGAGCAGAATTTCTTCTATACTATAGATGATTAAGAAAGGAGGAGTGCTATGGGAAGCATTAGCGATGAACTTGAAGATAAAATTAAGTCTTTGCCGGACATTGAAAAGATTGAGCTGGTAGATTCTATATTGATGCAGCTTGACAAGCCTGACCCTGAAATCGACCGTATTTGGGCAGATGAGGCGCGTAAACGCTGGCAGGCATACAAAACGGACAAATTAGAGGCGGTGCCTTATGAACAGATAATGGACAAGTATCACAGCAGGTGAATATCCGCCAATCCTTTACCTTTATAAGAACTTTTCTAACAGCAAATCCCCGTTCATCCCCTCGTTACGGTTTGAAAAAACGGGGAATTTGCTCACCCAATGAGCATAAAAAGGTACTTTCCTGTCAGGGACAATCTTTCGTGCTCTTAGAAATTCCTGAAATTCAGGCAATGCCTTTGTTGACATTTTACACCCTCCCTTACAATTATCCAATATTATACGTATTACGTATTTGCTGATATTATGCCCTAAATACGAAAAACAATATTTTTT
>JAYWMQ010000057.1 GCA_035873375.1 Nitrospirota bacterium
CCCCATGACTACTTCTCCTTCAAGACCTTGAGAGAGGCACGCGATACCTTTGAACGCGATTTTATCCTGAAAAAATTGCAGGAGAACAACTGGAATATATCCAGGACAGCAGAGGTGCTGCAGATTGAAAGGAGTAATCTCCACAGAAAAATAAAGGCCTTCGGTCTTTCACAGTAGCAGGTTTCGGGATTGCCGCTAGCGGAATGGAAAGGGACAGGGACACAGAGTTTTCACTCATTCTCGACAGACATCCTGTCTGTCTCCGAGGTAATTATCACATCTCACCATCCGGGTGAGACAAAAGTGATAATTAAATCCGTTCAAACTCTGTATCCCTGCCCCTTTCGAATTATCGACCGGTTTTCTGACGGCAATCCCTGTGCTATTGGTCAAGCTCCTGTGATTATGCTATAATTACAGGCAGTCCCTGCTCTGCGGGGTATATAGTGCGAAAACATTGATGGAGAGGTGCCCGAGTGGTTGAAGGGGCACGACTGGAAATCGTGTGTAGGGTTACCTACCGAGGGTTCGAATCCCTCCCTCTCCGCCAGATAAGAATATATTGCCTGGCCGCAGTCTTTAATGCTATCTGCGTATATCTGCGTTAATCTGCGGCACGATTAAAGTCCTGTCTCCTGAATGCAGTCGGGCAGCAGCCCTGCGCACGGGAAGAATGTGAATTCCGCCAGGTCCGGAAGGAAGCAACGGTAAGCATCTCAACCCGGTGCCGCAGTAAGTTGTTGCCTGGCTGCATTGAGAAGACAGGCTTACAATATCAACGTATAACCAATAATTTATGAGCTACATTGTCCTTGCAAGAAAGTGGAGACCTGATACCTTTGACGAGCTTGTCGGTCAGAAGACCATAAGCACTATCCTCAAGAACGCCATCTCCCAGGAAAGGATCGCCCATGCCTATCTCTTCTCCGGCCCCAGGGGTGTGGGAAAGACCTCTGCGGCGAGGATACTTGCAAAGGCCCTCAACTGTGCAGAAGGCCCGACCCCGCAGCCATGCGGGAAGTGCGAATTCTGCACGTCTGTTGCTGACGGACATGCTGTTGATGTTATGGAGATCGACGGGGCGTCCAACAACAGTGTGGAGGATATAAGAGACCTCAGGGAGAGGGTCAAGTATGCCCCATCCGCGGGGAGATACAAGATATACATTATTGATGAGGTCCACATGCTCAGTCAGTCGGCCTTTAATGCGCTTTTGAAAACCCTTGAAGAGCCGCCCCCTCATATAGTCTTTGTCCTGGCTACCACTGCCTCACAGAAGATCCCTGTTACTGTACTGTCGAGGTGCCAGCATCTCTCATTCAAGAGGGTGTCCTTTACGGAGATGAAAGAACATATAATGCATATAACCTCAGAAGAGGGTATAGGGATATCCGGGCAGGCAGTGGATATGATTGTCAGGGCAGCAGATGGAAGCATGAGGGATGCCCTCACACTTCTTGATCAGCTGTCAGCCTTTTCAGCACAGATAACAGACACTGATGTCCGGGACCTTTTGGGAGTAACGGACGTTGACAGGATTATAAAGATGACGGATGCCCTTCTTGGGGGTGACCGTAAGGAGATTATCTCTCTGGTTGACAGGCTATATGATTCAGGCACGGACTTCAGGGCATTTACAAGGGAGTTCCTGCAGTTTGTCCGGACACTGCTCATATCAAAAATCACCTCCTCTGCAGACGACGCCAGCCTTTCGGATATTGAGAAGGATTTTATAGCAAAGACCCTCCCTTCCGTGACTGAAGAAGAGCTGACCCTGCTGCTGTCTGAGGCCATAAAGATAGAGACGGATGTGCGGAATGCCTTTTCCCCGAGGATTGCCCTTGAGGTTGGGCTCATCAAGGTATCGCTGCTGAGTTCGCTGAGACCTGTAGGAGATATAATAAAGCGCATCCAGGGACTTGAGGCGACATCACGTCCAGCCCCCGTATCCCTCCCGAAAGCCTCACCGGAGAAATTGCCGGAAGTATTGCCGGAAAAATTACCTGAAGTATCGCCGGATTACCGGATGGACAATACGGAAGTGCCGGCACTTAAGGTCCGGGAGGTAAGCGAGGACGGTCCGGTGGATGAGGGGATGTGGGACAAGGTATTGTCAACGCTCGGGGAGCAGGATCACATACTTGCCTCCAAGCTAAAACATGCAGAGCCTGTTGTGAAGGCGGGCAAACTCATCCTGGCCTTTAACGGAGGACACAGCATCCATTCCGAATCCGTTAAAAAGAATCTGGAGGGGCTGAAGACAGTTCTCAGGGATTCCGGAGACCCTCTTCTGGGGGGAGTTAGGGGCATTGATGTAGTGCAGAGGTCAAAAAAAAAGAGTGAAAACGGCCGGTTACTTGTAACCCCTGAGGAAGAAAAGGTTATGAAGGTCTTTGGGGGCAGAATTATAGATAAAAGGAGGACGGATGTCTAAGAAAATGCTTGGAGACATAATGAAACAGGCCCAGAAGCTTCAGGCCGAGATGGCGAAGGTTCAGGAAGAGGCCAAAAGCAAAACAGTTGAGGCCGCTGCCGGCGGAGGTATGGTAACAGCGGTGGCCAATGGTGCCGGGGAGATCGTGTCGATAAAGATCGACCGTGAGGTTGTCAATCCCGACGATGTGGAGATGCTGGAGGACCTGATAGTGGCTGCAAGCAATGAAGCCCTTAGACGGGCACAGGAGATGGTCCAGTCCGAGATGTCCCGGCTTACCGGCGGACTCAAGCTGCCGGGGATGGGCGGGCTTGGAGACCTTTTTGGTAAATGAGGGGAATCATTGAAAACCTTACAGAGGAACTGACCCGGCTGCCGGGAATAGGCAGAAGAACCGCTCAGAGGCTGGCCTATTTTATACTCTCCATGCCTGAAAAAGATGCCAGGGCGATTGCCGGGGCGATTATAGATGTTAAGGAGAAGGCGAGGTTCTGCAGGGAATGTTTCAATATCACAGACGAGGAACTCTGCACTATCTGCAGGGATGAATCACGTGAACGTGAAAGCCTCTGTGTGGTGGAAGAACCAAGCAATATCGCTGTTATCGAGAGGACTAATTTCTTCAGGGGCCGCTACCATGTCCTGCTCGGCTCACTCTCTCCCATTGACGGCATTACCCCTGAGAGGCTGAAGCTGAAGGAGCTGAAAGAGAGGATTGAAAACTCCG
The DNA here is from genome assembly GCA_035873375.1 of Nitrospirota bacterium. NCBI lineage: Bacteria > Pseudomonadati > Nitrospirota > Nitrospirota bacterium. The sequence continues at coordinate 3,162 of JAYWMQ010000057.1, forward strand.
GGGTTCAGGAAGTGATAATAGCCACAAACCCAAACACAAGGGGTGAGATGACGGCCAGGTATATAAAAGAGCTGCTTGCCCCTTACAATGTAAAAGTAACGAGGATTGCCTACGGTCTTCCCATGGGTGGAGATATCGAGTATGCAGATGAGGTAACCCTGGGAAAGGCCCTGGAGGGAAGGAGAGAGCTCCTGTAAAATGTTGAGACCTGCCTGTTAATTCGCATCCTTACTGAATCCTCTTTTTAAACCGTAAAGAGCTTAAGGTGACAACACCTATACTGAGCAGGAAAAGCGATAACGTCTGAGGCCAGAGAATATCCATGCCGCTGCCCTTTAAAAAAATTCCCCTGATGATTACAAGAAAATACCTGAGGGGATTGATATACGTTCCGTATTGTATGACCTGAGGCATGTTCTCAATGGGAAACATGAACCCGGAGAGGAGCACAGCCGGTATATAGAAAAGGAATGTTGCCATCATGGCCTGCTGTTGTGTTCTTGATATGGTGGATATGAGAAGTCCCATTCCGAGGACGGAAAGCAGATAGACTGCTGTGTTAAGTGCAAGCCAGAGCAGAGAACCCTCAATCGGAATATGAAACCAGAACACGGCCACTGTTGTGACAACAAGCATGTCGAAGAATCCTATGGCGGCAAAGGGGATGGTCTTGCCGAGCATGAGCTCTATGGGCCGTAGAGGGGTGACCATCAGCTGCTCCATTGTCCCGATCTCCCACTCCCTTACCACGGCCATGGAGGTGAGCAACAGACAGGTAAGCATGATAACGATGGCTATGACGCCGGGGACATTGTAGTTTCTGCTTCTCAGGTCAGGGTTATACCATGCCCGCGCGCGAAGGTCGATCGTTGGGGTTCCGGTTTCGATGTTCCTGCTTAAATCACCGGAGTAGTTCATTATGATCCTGTTTATGTACTCCATGGCCACAGTGGCGGTGTTTGAGTCAGTACCGTCCACAATCACCTGTATCGATGAGGGGATTCCTTTCTTCAGGTTTTCTGAAAAACCTCTGTTTATCTGTATGGTTGCAATGACCTTTCCCCTTTCAAGAAGGTCCTGTATCTCGTCGGCTTGCTCTACATGGACTTTCACTGAAAAATATCCGGAGGATTCAATCCGCTGTACCAACTCCCGGCTTTCAAGGGACTTGTCCAGGTCATACACTGCTGTAGAGATGTTGGTTACGTCGGTAGTGGCAGCATAACCAAAGGCGAGCATCTGGATCACGGGTGTGATGAAAATAATGGCCAGCATCCTCCTGTCCCTGAAGACCTGAATAAACTCCTTGATGATCATCTCTTTTATCCGTAAAAGCATGGCTATTCAATCCTCTTTTTAAATTGTTTGTTGGCTATGGCAAAAACCACAAGGGCAAAAAGACCAAGAAGGGCTGTCTCGAAAAGCAGCATATTCAAAGCATTTCCCTTCAGGAAGATATCTTTCAGTATGCTCACAAAGTACCGTGCAGGGATGGCGTAGGTGATTAACTGGAGGGGCTTGGGCATGTTTGCAATGGTGTACATGAACCCGGAAAGCAGAAAGGCGGGAAGGAAGGTTGCCACCATGGCTATCTGGCTTGCTACCAGCTGGGACTTTGCAACTATAGATATAAGCATTCCGAGGCTGAGTCCGCCAAAGAGAAACAGGGATGAGAGCACTGCCAGCAGAAAGAGGCTCCCCCTCATGGGTACATCAAATAAAAATACGGCGAGAAGCACCGATATAAGCATATCAATGAAGCCGATCAGAAAATATGGTATGAGTTTCCCCAGTATAAACTCCTGTGTTTTTACGGGGGTTGAGATGAGCTGTTCCATGGTTCCCCTCTCCCATTCACGTGCAACAGTAAGAGAGGTGAGAAGGGCTGCAATAACAGACATTATCACCGCGATTAGACCTGGAATGATGAAGTTTCTTGACTTAAGTTCCTCATTGAACCAGACCCGCACACGTGTGTCTATAAGCGGGGGACTCTGTCTGAGGGAAATCCTTTTTGAAAAGAGCCCTGTCACACCGGATACATAGCCCAGCGCAATGGTTGCTGTATTTGAATCACTTCCATCAACTATGACCTGAAGCCCGGCCGGTCTCCCCTTTTTTATATCTTCAGAGAAGTCCTGAGGGATGGTTATAGCCACCAATGCCTCGCCCCTGTCAAGATATCCGTCAATCTCTCCCTGGCTGTGGACGCTGTCTATTATTGTGAAATAATCCGATTCGCCGAATTGTGCCACGAGTTCCCTGCTCAGCATACTCTTGTCCAGGTCGCAGACTACGGTTTCCAGGTTATTCACATCGAGAGTTATGGCATAGCCGAAGATAAACAGGAGCATCACGGGCATCAGAAAGGCCATGGCAAGACTCAGGGGGTCCCGCCGGATCTGTATCAGCTCTTTTTTTGCAATCGCTCTGATCCTGGAAACTTTCATCTCATGCGCTCTCTATCAGCGTCACGAATACGTCTTCAAGTGACGGCATGATTTTATCAACCCTGATTACTTTAATCCCTGCATTCCCGAGCTCTCTTTCGATCTCCGGAATTGCAGTCTCCACATCATCGACAACAGCGTGAAGCAGGCTCCCGAAGAGCGCGCTTTCAAAGCCGCTCCGGCTCAAAACCTCAAGTGCCTCAAATGTCCTGTCTGTCTCTATCTCAAGGACGTGCCGGCTCATGTACTGCACCTTCAATTCAGTAGGCGTCCCCTCGGCAATGATCTTTCCCCTGTAGATAAGGGCAAGCCTGTCACAGTACTCAGCCTCGTTCATGTAATGGGTGGTGACAAAGACCGTGGTGCCCCCCTTTGCCATGTCGTAGATGAGACTCCAGAAGTTTCTCCTTGATACAGGGTCAACCCCTGATGTCGGTTCATCGAGAAATATTACAGGAGGCTCATGGAGCAGGGCGCATCCCAGTGCGAGTCTCTGTTTGATTCCTCCCGGCAGGGTCTTTGTAATCACAGCCCGTCTCTCCTTAAGTCCGGACATCTCAAGCACCCACTCCCTGCGCTCTTTCTTGTTTTTTCCCGTGACCCCGTACATTCCGCTGAAAAACGTGATGTTTTCCTCTACCGAGAGGTCATCGTAGAGGGAAAATTTCTGTGACATGTAGCCTATGGTCTTCTTGATCTTTTCCGACTCCTTTATGATGTCAAAGCCTCCTACAGTGCCGTTGCCACCTGTAGGCAGCAGGAGTCCGCAGAGCATCTTTATTGTAGTGGACTTCCCTGCACCGTTTGGTCCCAGGAAGCCGTAAATCTCTCCCCTGCTCACGGCAAAACCTATGCTCTCCACTGCGGTGAAATCACCGAATGTCCGGGTGAGACCCTCCACCTTTACGGCTATCTTCTTTTCATTCATCACCAGCCACCATTGTTATGAATATATCTTCAAGGGTGGGGACAATATTCTTCTGACCCTTCATCACAATTCCTGCTGCCTGGAGCTCTTCCCCTATCGTCTCAGTCAGTTCCGGACGTTCAAGTGCGATATGGAGACTGTCGCCGTAAATGCTTATGTTTTTTACGCCCGGGACTGTCTTTAGCGTCTTCATGGCCTTTCTCAGGTCATCAGCCCTGAGGGCGATCATGGGATAACCGAAGGACTTCTTCATTGCCACCGGGTCGTCCTCTGCCAGAAGCCTTCCATTATGGATAAGCCCGACCCTGGTGCATCGTTCCGCCTCGTCAAGATAGGCTGTTGATACGAATATGGTGATCCCCTCTTTCAGCAGGTCATAAAGTATCTTCCAGAAATCCCTTCTGGATACGGGATCAACCCCGTTTGTTGGCTCATCAAGGAATAGTATCTCAGGGGTGTGGATTAAGGCGCAGGCAAGGCCGAGTTTCTGTTTCATGCCGCCGGATAGTTTTCCGGCAAGCCTTGCCTTAAAAGGTGTAAGGTTGCTGAAGCCAAGAAGCCTCTCAATCCTTTCAGGCCTTTCTTTCCGGGGCACATCGTACAAGTCTGCGTAAAAGATAATATTCTCTATCACAGTAAGATCCTCGTAGAGACCGAACCTTTGCGACATATATCCGATCTTTTCCTTGACCCTCTCGCTTTCGGTTATCACGGAATGCCCTGCCACCCAGGCCTGACCGGAATCCGGCTCCATAATCGCGGTAAGAAGCCTCATCAGTGTGGTCTTTCCCGAGCCGTCAGGTCCTACAAGACCGTATATCTCACCCCTCCTGATCTCCAGATCGAGGTTGTCAATGGCCCGGTACTCTCCAAAGGATTTCAGGAGATTTTCCGTTCTTATTGCCACAGCTTCGTTATTCAAGGAGAATCCTCACATCTGCGGGCATCCCGGGTTTCAGTTCATCATTTTCATTGTTCACACTGATCTCTACTCCAAAGACAAGTTTCACCCTCTCTTCTTCAGTCTGAACGTTCTTCGGGGTAAACTCTGCCTTTGATGATATCCGGGTGATGGTACCCTCATAAATCTTCCCGGGATAGGAATCCGTTGTGATTTCCGCTTTCTGCCCCAGCTTTACAAGCCCCAGTCTGTCTTCTTTTATATAGATCTTTATCCAGGGATTTTGGAGATCCCCTAACGTGTATACAGGACTTCCACCTCTAACCGTTTCCCCGGTCTCAACATATTTTCTCAGTATCACACCTGATACAGGAGCATAAATCATGCTCTCTTTCAATCTTTCTTCAGATGCCCTGAGTGCTGCTTCAGCCTGCTGCACCCTGATTTTCTGTGCCTGCAATACCTCCTTTCTCGGTCCCTCCATAACGAGGCTCAAGGTCTCCCTGGCATGCTGAAAGCGTGAGAGGGCCACCTGATAAGCCTTTTCAGAACCATCCATTTGCCTGGCGGATATAGCGCCATTTTCAAACAGGAACCGGTCTCTCTCATAATTATTTTTGGCATTGCTGAAGACTGCCTTGGCATAACCGACATCAGCCCTTGCCCTTTCAATCTCCTGTGGCCTGGCCCCTGCCCTGAGCTCCTCAAGCTTCACCAGGGCTTCGTTTAAACGAGCCTTATGCTCCTGTACTCTGCTTTCAAGCTCCGCCCTGTCAACCATTGCGAGCATTTGCCCCTTTTCCACTCTCTGTCCCTCATCAGTATAAAGCCCGGTAACTCTGCCCGGATGTTTAAACCCCAGGTCTGTTTCCGTAACCTCCACATTACCCGAAGCAATAATGACCGCTTTTCCGGGTTTATGCCCGCGCTGCATTGCCAGGTAGATGGCTGTTGCAGTAATTGCGATTACAAGACCTGCTATTAAAAGTCGTTTCTTCATTTCGAACCCTCCTCATTTCCATCCATGCCGATGGCCTTATCCAGAGCGGCGATTGCAATGTCTTTATCGTAAATACCCTGATAGTATTCAACCCTGGCTCTCAGGAGGGCAGTCTGTGCATCAAGAACATCAGTGTTTGTCCCTGTCCCTGCTTTGTATTTCAATTGTTCTATTCTCAGGATTTCCTCTGCGGTTTCGATTCCCTTTGACAGGACTTCCATCCTCTCCAGGGCATTCTCGATGCCCAGGTGAGCATCTTTTATTTCTCTGAGAATTTTGAGGCGTAAAGCCCGCTCTTGTTCTTTTATCTTCTCCGCTTCTTTCCGGGCTCTGTTAACCTGGGTCTTTATTACCCCACCGTCAAAAACCGGTATCGTTAGCCTGAGGGAAACATACCAATCTTCCCTGAAATCGAAATTGCTCCCGGCGTTTTCAGTATATTTACCATGGAGGCTGACAAGGGGATGCCTTTTACCTGACAGGAGCCTTACCCGCTCAGCAGCCATTCTCTCTTTTTTCAGGACGGCCTTGTAGTCGGGCCTGCAGGAAAAAGCCTTTTCCCGGCTTTCCGCAATGTCAGGATATGTCCTGTTCATTATTTCAGGGACAACGGAGATTTCCGTATCCACATCTTCAATCCCCATAAAACTCTTCAGCAATTCATAGGCACTTTCGATGTTGTGTTTCACGAGCAGGGCACTATGCCTTGCATGTGAAAGTCCGGTCTCGGTATTCAGGAGATCAATCCGGGGAACATTGCCTGCCTTCAGGAAAAGCTCTACGTCCTTTTTGTGAGCCTCAAGCTGGCTCACCCTCTTCTCACTTGCTTCGAGGATCTTCTCAAGCTCAAGAATCTTGTAATAAATGCTGGTTACATTGAAAATGAGCTCCTGCCGGCCAAGGGCAAAAGCATCCTCAACAATGGACTTGCTTATCTCTGCAATCCTCACTTGCCGCTTGAGCCTTCCACCCATATATACCGGGAAGTTAAAAGAGACCCCGACCTCATAAGTCGGGTTATCAAACTCCGGAAAGCCACCTTCCATAGGTGAGCCTGTTATCGGCAGAACAGGGCGATCGTAGCGGGACCTGATTGTGTTGCCTATAAAATCCACTCTGGGAAACCTGCCACCCTTTGCTTCGTCAATGCTATAGTCTTCAATCTCTATATCCATCTGCAACGCCGCAAGTCGGGGATTATTTTCGAGGGCATATTGAACGGCTTCTGAAAGAGTATATGACTCCTTCCGCATTTCCCCATAGGCCAGATGTCCTGAAGCCAAGTTTCCTGCAAAAACAGCACATGTAAGCAGCATTATGATTTCCTTCATTTTCAGCCTCCCAAGTAAATATTCACTTACATCAAAGCCAAATATATTAATTTTATTTCAGACACTTTTCATAGTCCTTCCATAGCTTCATCCCCTCATCCACCAGAGAAAATGAAAACCCGCTCAGAGACCATTTAAGTGTCGTTACCTGCACCATACCGATTAATATCATGGAAGCAGCCTGGGAATTTACCCCCTCCTTGATCAGCCCATCCTTTTGCCCTTTTTTTATAATTTCGCTCAGCTTGCAGGAGTAAGCGGTTACCTTCTCTAAAAGTTTTTTTCTGATATGGGGCAGCCTCATGTGGAGTTCTTCTGAGAAAACAAGCCTGGGGATGCCGTCATTTTTCTCTATATACTCAAAATGGAGCCTGTATATCTCTTTTAGACGAGCAACTGGTGAACCGGCGGTCACTGTCTTAAGGTTTTCTTCGAGTCCTGCACCAATCTGTTCGGTCATGACATTGAGAATTTCTTCCTTGTTTTTAAAATGTCTGTAAAGAGTCGCCTCTGATATCCCAACCTCTTTGGCTATTGCAGCGGTTGTCAGTGCACCCAGCCCCCGGCTTCCAATGATCCTGAGGGCAGCCTGAACAATCTGTGTCCTCCTTGTTTTTCTGTCAAACTTTTTAGCTGTTTTATTCATCTCGCCTCATGTAAGTGATTATTTACTTACATTATGCCATCAGCTGAATTATTTGTCAAGTTTTTTTTTGTAGCCTGATGACAAGGGAAGAACATCAGGTTTTTAGTTAAGAAAAAAAGACCTTGACAATGCCACTAATCCACAGTATAATGGAATGATGGATATACATATAATTAATGTCCTCCCGGGTCTCTGTTTAGGGGAGTTTTCATTTGGAGGAGGCGCATGAAATTGAAGAGTATGGAACCGTGTTGTCCCGCAAAGCCCGAACTCAAAAGCCGTGCCCTGCTGACGGAAGATCAGGCAGTCTCCCTTGAGCAGACTTTCAAGATACTCGCCAATGGCACCAGGCTCAGGATACTGCATGCCCTCTTTCTGGCTGAAGAGATATGCGTAACGGATCTGGCGAAAACCCTGGGCATGAAACCCACGGCTGTTTCGAACCAGCTTCAGCGATTGACATTCAGCGGAATCATCGAGTCCCGCCGGGACGGGAACCAGATATTCTATCGTATAGTTGATCCCTGCGTGATCAAGCTTCTGGACAGCGCCTGGTGTCTCACTGCAGACGCAGAGGCGCGGGTGCGGGAAAGGAGTGAAGAATGAAATCCGGAATCATTGCCGTTGTTCTGGCCGGAATTGTCGTTATCGGGGGAATCGCGTATGCGTTCCATCGTACTGGAGACGGGCCGGTTGACGGGGTAGTTGCAGTCACCTCAAACCCACGCGGATCATCGGAAGTCGTTAATGTTGACGATCTTGCAAAAAAACCAGAAGATTTTAAGGGAGAATTCGTGCTGCGCGGTGCTGTTGCGGGTGTGAGAAAGACAGATGGGGTGTTTGCCGTAGTTGACGCCCGCGAGTTTGAATCCTGCGGTGTGCTGACGTGTGCTCTCAACACGATCCCTGTTAAATTCAACGGAGAGCTTCCTGCTCCCAAGTCAATAGTTGAGATTACCGGACGGGTGGTTCAAGGTGAAAAGGGGCTGATTATCAACGCTGAGAGTGTGGAAGTCGTAAAGTGAAGTGGATGATGCTGAGCGTCTTCCTTGCGATTTTCGCAGGTCACTTTCTGTATGCCACACGTGATGTTTCAATATCGAATGATAATGCGGAGTGGGCGGCTTACAAGTTTGAGCAGCCCGAAGAGTCCCGGTTGAATCGCTATATTGCTCCGGGCGAGTATTGGCTGGGTTTGTCATACGGACTTGCCGGGGCTTTTGCCGCGTTCAGCCTCCTCCGGGCCGTCAGGATGCGTCGTGAGGCCCTGGCCGCATCAGCGGGAGCAGCCGGCGGAATCGCTCTCGGCGGCCTGTTGTGGGCGGGAGTCTGTTTCCTTGTCGGCTGTTGCGGATCCCCCATGCTTCCCGTCTATCTGGGGCTTCTGGGACCAAAATTCCTTGGCGTCACCAAGCCGCTGACGTTTGGGTTGACGCTGCTCTCCATAGTTGTCGGCTCCGCATGGATGCCCAGGCAGAGACAAAAGGTGAAAGCTTAAAATGTCTACACTGATTTATATGAAGATACTGGAGCAGACTCCCGAAAAGTATGACCGGGGAATGCGTATTCTTACGTTTGGACGTATCGACCGGATCAAGCGGGAAATCGCCTTGACCCAGGTGGAGGCTGGAGACGAAGTCCTTGAGATCGGATGCGGGACAGGGACACTTGCCGCCATGATGAGCGCACGCGGAGCACACGTTGTGGGTATCGATATCTCGGAGGGTATGCTGGCTGCTGCCCGCAGGAATGCACCGGAGGCCGAGTTTATCCACATGACGGCAACGGAGATCGGCAGGTTAGGAAAAGAACGATTCGACAGGATTGTGGCAACGCTCTCCTTCAGCGAGCTTACGGAAGATGAACTCGACCTTGTACTGCAGGCCTCAACCGTTCTGCTTAAGGCAGGCGGCAAACTGGTGGTGGCCGATGAAGTCTTGCCTTGCCGGTGGTGGAGCCGCGTTGCTGCACGTCTGATCCGCTGGCCTTTGGCTGCAATCACTTTTCTGCTTACCCAAAACACCACGCACGCACTCAGGATGTTTGAAGCGCGGCTTGGGAGAGCCGGTTTTGAAGTTGCAAGCCGTAAGGACCACCTATTCGGAACTCTCGCACTCATCAAGGCGGAGAAATCATGATCCGGGATTTTATAAAAGACCTCTGGCTCCTCTTCGGCCGCCTCTTTCCCTTTCCCACAAAACCGGGACTCCACCGGGTGGGCAATCCCGACCGCTCTTCTCCGGTGCTGGTTACGTGCAACTTTGAACTGACGGTACGCAAGGTGGTTCAGACCCTGAAGCGTGACGCCGTTGATGCATGGCTGCTCGTTGCCCCGACAAAGGGTATCAATGTATGGTGTGCCGCAGGTGGCGGACACTTTACAACCGATACCGTTGTCTCTATTATCAACACGAGCGGGATTGAAAGCATGGTCGACCACCGCAAACTCATCCTCCCGCAATTGTCGGCAACCGGGGTAAATATCCGGGCACTGAAAAAACGTACAGGCTGGAACCCCTGCTTTGGTCCCGTGGACATCAAACATCTGGCTGCATATCTCGGAAGAGGAAAACTCAAGGCAGAGCAGGAATACCGCCGCGTGACCTTTCCCTTCAGGGACCGGCTCGTCATGGGGACAAACCTCGGGTTCAACTCTTTGCTCTTTCTTCTCCTGCCCATGCTTGTTGTTTCGATCTGGAAAAGCGGCCTCTGGTGGAAATCCATTCCCCTGCTCTTTGTCCTTGCAGTACTCAATACCGTGCTGGTCTTTTGGCTGCCTGGAAAACCCGGAGTGCAGAAAGGCTTTTCGCTCGGCCTCATGGCTTCGGCGCTGTTCGTGGTTGTTTCTCAGGCCGTATGGGGAATGGGGCCGTGGGAGACTATGGGCTGGACGGGATGGATAGTCTTTCTCTCAACCTACCTCGGCTATGACATGCCGAGCTGGTCGCCTCTGTGGCGGGCGGATGTTAAAGAACTTGTCCTGGGAGTGAAACGCACGCGTGTTGAAGTTATTGCGGAACAATGTATCGGCTGTGGACTTTGCACAACCGTTTGCCCGGCCAACGTATTTAAAATGGATTCCGCTACAAGGAAATCCGCGGTTGTGAACCTTGACGCCTGCCAGGCTTGCGGCGCATGCATTGAAAATTGTCCGAACGAGGCGATCAGGAACAACTTTCGCGCAGGAATCTGCTCCTGCCCTACGTGTACAGTAATCAATGCCGCCAAATCACTTGCGCAACCGGCAGATAAACAAAACGAACCGGATGTTGAGGCACCGGAGTTGCGCTCTATCCGGATTATCGACAACGTCAGTTTACATAAAACCACGGAGGATTTACATGAATAACAATACATCTGCAAAACCTGCCCGTCTTTCCTGGCTGGGGTCAGCTACCAGCCTGTTTGCCGTGGTTGCCTGTTACGGCACCGTGGCGGCCGTGGCCCTGCTCTCCCTTGTTGGTGTCAGCGTGAAACTTGATGAATCGTTCATGGTGAAACTTATCACAGTGCTGCTGATAGCGGCTTTACTGGGGATGGGCAATTCCTTTCGTCTGCACCGGCATGCCGGTCCCCTCTTGCTGAGTATCGCAGCGGCTGCGCTCTTGTTTTGGGTATTCTACGGCAAATACTCAAAGCCACTTGAGCTGACCGGTTTTGCTGTATTGTTGGCTGCCTCGGTGTGGGACTTTCGGGTTAAGAAGCGCTCCTGTGTATGCAGTGAAGAGGCCCACTGCAGAGAGAAATGCGGAACGCCTCCCCCTGACAGTTAAAAAAGCATCTTTGCCTCGTGTATGCCCTGGATTACCATTTGTGTTCCGATAACGGCCAATATAAGACCCATCAGGCGGGTTACCACGTTTATTCCATTGATACCTATGAATTTGACGAGACGTTGCCCGAAAATAAAGAACAGATAGGTAATTCCACAGAGCACTGCAAAGGAAGCCACGGTAATAGCAATCTCCAGGATATTGCCTGTGGCCGAATAATTCATTGCTGTTGCAATAGTACCCGGCCCGGCTAAAATGGGCATTGCCAACGGCGATACGGCAATACTTAATTTTGCCTCTTTGGCATTATTGGTGTCCTCTTTGGTGGGATTATGGATAGTAGACTGTTCTCCGTGCAGCATTTGAAACCCTACAAGAATAATAAGTGCGCCACCGGTGATACGAAATGCCGGCAGCGTTATTCCAAACAACTCAAAAATTACCTTTCCCAGGATACAGAAGAGAAAGACTATAAGAAAAGCCGTTAGTAAGGATCTGAGAGCAATTTGTTTCCTGGTTGCCAGATCATCATCACCCGTTAATCCAATAAAGATAGGCGTGTTGGCAATAGGGTTCATTATTGCAAAGAAACCCAAAAAAACCGTTAATGAATGGCTCGATAAGTTGCTCATTTCTCCTCGGCAAAAATGGCCTTTGAGATTCAGTTTCCTGCTGTGCCCGGCAATGCCATCAACATGAAAATTCTAACACTATATATCTTACCATTTGGTCCTTGGTCGGCGCCTTCCTTCTATCTGTTGTTCCGGCAGTTCTTAATCCGGAAGCCGGTGTTTTCTGATCCGTAATGATGCGGTATGCATAAAGAGCAGCCCGGCATTTCTCCGTCCTCTGGAGTATATACAGGATTGAATGCTTTTTGTCACGATTCAAGGCCAGAACCCCAGAGGATGAATATCGCACTCTCCTGTCTCGTACGCATTGAACGAGTATGTAAGCTTGACAAGGTGTATTATAAGTGTTACACTATTCACAAAAGGAGGTATCGTTCATGCCTGCAAAAAATCCGAGAATAAATGTTGTTTTGGAAGAGCCTCTATATAACAGCATTGAACGTCTGGCCAGAAGAGACGGTGTTTCGTTATCTCTGAAGGTACGTGACCTTGTAAAAGAGGCTCTGGAAATCGAGGAAGATATGGCATTGTCCGGTTTTGCTGAAGAAAGGGAGAAAACCTTCAGAAAAACCAAAGCCCTCAAACATGATGAGGTCTGGTAAGCTTGCCATTTGAACTTAAATACCATCCTGATGTCAAAGAAATCGACACACCTTCCCTCAATGCCGGATTAAAAAAACGAATCAAGAATGCAATTGAAACCCGTCTCAAGACAGCTCCGGATCAGTACGGAGAACCTTTAAGAAAGACGCTTAAAGGATACTGGAAATTAAGGGTGGGAGATTACAGAGTAGTTTTCAAAATCAAGGGAAAAGAGATATGGATACTCGGGATCATTCATAGAAAAAAAGTGTATGAAAAGATATGGAAAAGAACCTGAGTCCTGCTTAAGAGAAGTCTTCCCTGATTTTAAATTTCACTATATTCACAACAGACAGAAGAAGTCCGGCATCCCTGATAGCATGTATTTAAATGCCGGTTTAATACGGAGCTTGCCATATGAATTTATGGATTCTTTTATTCCTTGTCAATAGTAAAGATTTGAACCCAGATTTCCCCCCGCAGGGACATTTTCTCTATTGAGGCACACATCGTAATGCGTTGTCAGATCAGCCGGAATATCAATCATATGTAGTTATCACATTTCCATCCAAGTATCGCATCTGTGATGTTAAACA
>JAYWMQ010000058.1 GCA_035873375.1 Nitrospirota bacterium
ACAATAAAATCTTGCATACGTGACATGGTGATGGACATGTAATCAATTAATATAACTCAAAAAGGGGACGGGTTGCAATGCGGGCCGTAATTTTGCAAGGTTATTGGACATAGTAAAGAGTTTTGTATCCGGGAGTCTTAATTATATATAATATACTGAATTGAGGAAGGTGTGGTTGAAGAAGTAATAGATAACGGATGGGAACATTTGACATGCTGACCGGGAATTTGTGATGGAGAAAAAGAAGATACTGATAGTTGAGGATGAGAAGGAACAGGCTGATTGCCTTAAGGAACTCCTTACTTTAAAGCCAGGCAATAGTTGGGAATCCGTTGATGTGCTCTATGCTGCAAGCGGGAACGAGGCGATTAATCAGCTCTCTTCTGATATCGATATAGTTGTGCTGGATATAATACTGCCTGACATGAGCGGTCTCGAGGTTCTCAGACACATCAAGGAACGCTACCCCTCTATTCCTGTAATTGTTGTCACAGCTTACGGGACAGAGGACCTGTGCCTGAGGGCTTTCAGGCTCGGGGCAAAGGACTATATAAAGAAGCCCTTCAGTTTTGATGAGTTACTGAAGAAGATCGAAGCAATTATTTCAGGGAGTTTCTGCGAGATCAATGCTGATTCCGAAGTAAGTGAATCCCCTATGATTCCACCGCAGATTCTATCAAAATTGGTGAAGGTAAAGACGTATATTGATTACAACTATATGTTGCCAATCACTATTTCAGAGCTCAGCTCTGTTTCCGGTCTGAACAGGGTTTATTTGTGCAGGTATTTCAGGGCACTTACAGGATTTACCTGCAATGCCTATATAAGAAGGTTGAGACTGGATCATGCAATTCAGTTACTGAAGGAAGGTGACAATAGTATATCCGATGTTTCAATGAAGCTTGGTTACAGCCCCAAATACTTCTCTACCCTCTTTAAGAAGACCTACGGTATTGTCCCGAAAAAGATAAAGGAATGATTTTTTTAGCCCAGCCTCAACTCAGTGAAGCGGCCTGCCGCAGAATAGAAGATGTATTGTTCAGACTGAGGGGCCTCTTTGAAGAGATAAGCCCGTTAATCGAGGGTTATACCTCGGAAGTCTGTCCTAACTGTGAGGACGTCTGTTGTAAACAGAGACACGCATATTATGACAGTGAGGACTTGATTTGCATCTCTGCCCTTGGCCTTGCAGTTCCTGAATATAGCGAGAGAGGTCTTGAGGCGCGATGTGAATTCCTCTCCTTTAACGGGTGTTCAAGACCAAGATGGCAGAGACCCTTCAGGTGTACCTGGTATTTCTGTGAACCCCTTTTGAGGCATATGAGCGACGGGCCTGGCAGACCACACCGTCGCCTTGTCAGCCTGCTGCAGGATATAGTTGAATTAAGAGGGAATTTAATTAATTCGGAAACAGTAATCGGATGCAAATGAGGCGGGTGGTTATAACAGGTATTGGCGCAGTTACTCCCTTGGGGCTTAACTTTCAGGAGACCTGGGATGGGTTGAAGAAAGGTCTCTCCGGGCTTTCCGGATGCAGCAGGGTTGAGGTGGATGATATACCGTGGAAGGTGACCGGAGAGTTAAGAGGGTTTGATACCCTCTCTTTCCTGACTCCCAAGGAGAAGAACCGTCTTGACCCATTTATACAGTTTTCCCTCGCTGCTGCCCTTTCTGCATTTGAAGACACCTCTTTATATCCCGAGCCGAATATTATGGTCATAATAGGTTCGAGCAGGGGAGGGGTCAGCAGGATTGAAGAATCCCTGAGTGCATATTTTAAGGAGGGACGGCCCCTGTCAGCCTATCTGATGCCGGCTACAACAATAAGTATGGCACCGTCATATATTGCGCACAAACTCGGTTTAAGGGGATACTGTCTTGGCATATCCAATGCCTGTGCATCGGGCACCATGGCAATTGGGGAAGCATTCAGGCTGATAAGGACTGGGTATGCGGACATTGCCCTGACAGGCGGGACAGAGGCGCCTTTATGCAGGTTATGTCTTGAAGGATATGGCAGGACAGGTGCGCTCTCCACAGGTACAGACAGCAGCGCAAGCCGCCCCTTTGACAGGGACCGCGATGGGTTTGTCCTCTCAGAGGGTGCCTGTGTCATGGTTGTTGAGGAGATGCAGCATGCCATAAAGAGGGGGGCCGTGATTTATGCCGAGATTATGGGTTATGCCAGCATTAATGACGGGTTTCATCAGACAATGCCCTCAGAGGCTGGTGAGGCTGCGACGATAAGTCTGGCACTTCAATATGCGGGTATCACGACAGAGGAGGTTGATATGGTTAATGCCCACGGAACTTCCACGGTATCAGGTGACAGGGTGGAGGCCCTTGCACTGAAAGAGGTTTTTGGAACGAGGTTACGGGATATCCATGTAACGGCAAACAAGTCCATGACAGGGCATATGCTTGCAGCATCAGGCGCCCTGGAGGTGGCAGCCACAGCCATGAGTCTTCATGAGGGACTGATTCCTCCAACCATAAACCTTGCCCTGCCTGACAGGGAGTGTGGTCTTAATATTTCCTCAGACCTTGTAGAGAAGGACATCCGGGTGGCCCTGAGCACTTCTTTCGGTTTTGGGGGAATTAATGCAGCCCTTGTATTGAAAAAGGTTTAGGTTCCTTATATTCCCTTTTCATATATTCGGTATCTCTTATACAAGCTGCTTCCGAACATCTCGATAAGTCTTATAACCGGCTCATTGTCTTCCAGAATCCATGACATTTCCACCCGTTTATGGCGTTTCCTTGCGGCCTTAAATGCCTCTCTGAACATCAGGGCATCCACTCCCCTGTGCCTGTATGCGGACTTAACGCCAAGGAGTAGAAGCCTGAGGTCCGTTATTGTTCTCTGGTAGTAGAGGGCCTTAAGAATGGATATCGCGGTTAATCTGCCATTCATCTTTCTGAGGAGGAGATTGAAATCAGGCAGCAGACCGAGGAATCCAACAGGCTCACCATCCTTCTCTGCAATCAGCGTCATCTCGGGTGGGGCAATGGGTTTTAGACGTTTTCCAAGGTACTCCAGATCGTCGTCTGTGAGGGGGATGAATCCCCAGTTTGTATTCCATGCCTCATTATAAACCTCCTTGAATGCACGGAGTTCTTCGCTGAACCTCTTCTTTTCAATCTGTCTTATCTTTATGCCCCTGCGCTCGGCCAGACGGGCGACACGAAGTACTTTTTCGGGTAATTCCTTAGGGACATCAAGAATAAATGCGAGGAGGTCCTTTGCCTTTATCATCCCGCACTGTTGCATCAGCTCTGGATAATAAGGGGGGTTGTATGGGGTCATGAGCATGGGTGGTTCATGGAATCCGTCTATCAGAAAGCCGCACTGCTCATTTGTTGAAAAGTCCATGGGCCCCCTCATAACTGTCATTCCTGCCTCGCTGAGGTCCTTTGAAACCGTATCTAACAGGGTATTTGCGATATCGGGGTCATTGCGGGACTCAAAGAAACCAAAGAATCCGGCTTTTTCATTATGATATCCGATGTGCTGTTGATTGACTATTGATGTGACCCTTCCAACTATTTTCCCTCCCTCCCTGGCAAGAAAAAATTTTACAGCGGCATTCTTGAAAAAGGGGTTTGCAGGAGAAAAGTGTTCTTTCTGGTCCTTTATAAGCTCAGGGCTGTAATAGGGGTCGTTTTTATATAATTTAAAAGGGAACTTTATAAATTCTTTTATCTCCTGATCTGTTTTTGCTTCAGTGACCTCTATCATTGGTTGCTCCTTGTTATTAAATCAGTCCCAGACTGGTTCCTACCTTTTTGAATGCCTTTAAGACTGTTTCAAGGTGCTCATCTGTGTGTGTAGCCATATAGCTGGTTCTGATAAGTGCCTTTCCATTGGGAACCGCAGGACTTACAGCCACATTGGCAAAGACCCCTTCATCCTGCAGCATCATGGCCATTCTGAAAGCGATTTCATCATCCTTAACAATTATGGGTATGATCGGTGTCTGACTCGGGCCAACCTCAAATCCGAGTTCCTTGAAAGCCCTGAGCATCTTTGTTGTAATCTGACTCAGTCTCTGAATCCTTTCCGGTTCCTCATCGATTATATCCAGTGCTGCACTGACAGCAGCCACAGAGGCAGGAGGAGGGCTGGCACTGAAGATAAGAGAACGGGCAAAGTGTTTAATGTAATGTATCACCTTCTCGTCTCCAGCAATAAAGCCGCCAATTGAGGCAAGGGATTTGCTGTAGGTGCCCATAATCAGATCTACATCGTCTTCCATTCCGAAATATTCGCATGTTCCACGGCCTGTCTCGCCCAGCACGCCTATTCCATGGGCGTCGTCAACCATCAGCCTGGCCTTATACTGTTTTGCAAGGCCGGAAACCCCTGGCAGGTCAACTATATCACCTTCCATGCTGAAGACACCATCGACAACAATAAGTTTTCCTTTTCCATTACAATTTTTCAGGACCCTTTCAAGGTCATCCATATCATTATGGCGGAACTTCTTTATATCTCCATAGGACAGCCTGCAACCATCAATAATACTGGCGTGGTCCATCTTATCGATTATGACAATGTCGTTCTTTCCTATGAGGGCTGAAATTACCCCGAGATTTACCTGAAAACCTGTGGAAAAGACCATGGCAGCCTCTTTTCTCATGAAACGGGCGAGTTTTTCTTCAAGCTCTACGTGTATTTCCAGTGTGCCGTTAAGGAATCGTGAACCTGCGCAGCCGGTTCCATACTTCTCTATAGCCTTTATGGCAGCCTCTTTAACCCGTGGATCATTAGTCAGTCCCAGGTAGTTATTGGACCCGACCATTATCATCTTCTTGCCATTTGAGCAGACGACCGGATCCTGGGCACTCTCGATAACCCGGAAGTAGGGGTATAGTCCCAGTTCCATCAGTTCCCTGGCCTTGTTAAAATGAAGACACTTTTCAAAGAGGTCTTCTTTTTTCACAGCCATCTGTTTATTCTGTACCAGTCTGCCGTCCATTTCATCCCTTCCTTTAATGTTACAGTTGATTTATATCCCAGTTCTTGTGTCGCAAGAGTTGAATCACATATCCAATATGGGTGATGCAACTCCCGTATTTTGTCTCTATTGATTATCCCCCCTTTACTGAACCGCTCACTGATACCTGCAAAAAGAGGCATCACGGCCTTTGGTATCCGCAACTTTATAAAAGACCGTTCAAAAATCCCGGCTATCTCAAAGGCTATCTCTTCATTTGTATAGACCTTCGAGTCCGAGATGAAATAGAGCTTGCCGGTGGCAATCTCATTTGCTATGGAAAATAGTATACCATTTATCAGGTCATCGACATAAACCAAAGAATAAACGGTCTTCCCCCAATATGGAAATACCCCTCGTTTTATCATCTTGAAGAGCATATGAAAATCCCGGTCCCTCGGGCCGTAAACCGCCGGAGGTCTTATTATTGTTACAGGTATCTTGTCCCTTACGCTGTAAACGACGCCTTCGGCCTCGAGTTTGCTCTTTCCGTAAAAAGAGACAGGGTGAGGTTCCGTACTCTCTGTAACAGGTGTTCCGTTGAGGCTCGGGCCTACGGCAGCAAGGCTGCTGAGAAAGACGAATCTCTTTAGTCTCCTGCCCTTATCTATTAAGGCATTAACAATGTTTTCCGTCCCCTTAACATTAACAGCAAAAAAATTATCCTCTTCCACGGTCTTTGTAAGTCCTGCAAGGTGGAAGACGTAATCACAATCCTCGACAGCCCCTTTTAAACTATTGATATCCTGACAATCTCCGTAAAAGAGCTCAACGGAGGGGGCTTCCGGAAGGTTTGTCATCTTCGAAGGGAAAAGTAGTGTTTCTATCCATCTAAGGTCTGAAGACGACCTTACAAGACATTTAACACTATAGCCCCGGCCCGCAAGAGCCTCGACTAAATGGCTTCCAATAAATCCTGTAGCACCTGTAACAAGTACTTTCATTATGGTTATAACAGTTAATCCATTAGCCCGGTATTTATGACTCATTGCTGTTAGCGGTTAGCTGTGGATGATGGACGTAGATATTTTGATGTATAGGCATGTCAAGAGTCAAGTTTTCGGGCTTTCTTAAACTCCACATAGAATTTAAAGTATGTTATAATGTTTTTATTATGAGTGAGATTGCAGTTGTTATAATAGCGGTGGTTGTCATAATTTCTGCTGGTTTTTTAATCCCTGTGCTTATTGAGTTCAGGAAGACGATGAAGGGACTTAATGAGTTTCTTGATACCACAGGAAAAGAGCTTCCACCAGCAATTGATGAACTTAAACAGACCCTTGAAAACCTCAAGAGTATTTCCGGAGATATTCAATCGGTAACAGGGGGAGTAAGGGAGATTACCGATGTCCTTACAGATACAGCCAATAATGTCCGGTCAATATCAACTGTAATCAGCAGAGTTGGAAGCGAGACAAATGCCGCTATTGCCGGTTTTAAAAGCGGTGTTAAAACAGCAGTTATAGTTTTCTTTAAGAATTTATTGCGTAAGGGAGGTTAATATTATGGAGGAAAGAGAGGGTTATGGTGTCGGCTCGATGTTTTTTGCCTTTTTGCTTGGTGGCTTTGTTGGTGCAGGTGTGGCCTTGATTCTGGCCCCTCAGTCAGGACCTGAGACGAGAAGACGGGTAATGGACCTTGCAGAGGATGTTAAGGAGAAGACGTCCGGGATTAAGGAGAAAGTCACAAAAGGGGTTGAGCAGGGTAAGGGAACGGTTTCTACAACCCTTGAGAAGGGCAAGGAGTTTATTGAGGAGAAAAAATCAGCCCTCAGCTCTGCTATTGAGGCCGGGAAAGAGGCATTTGAGCAGGAAAGGGAAAAGCACAAGAAGACCTGATGCATGAGGTGTCCATAGCCCAAAGCATTCTGGATATAGCAATAACAGAGTGCCGGAAAGCTGAGTACAAGAGGATAAATTCTATTTCATTACGTATAGGGAAGGTTTCAGGAGTAAAGGTCCAGTCTCTCCTTTTTGCATTTGATATAATCAAAATTGATACCATTGCCCAAGGTGCAACCCTGATCTGTGAAGAGGTTCCTGTAGCCGGGTATTGCCCGCAATGTCATAATAATTTTGAGGTTGCATCCGACTTGATCCTTGCCTGTCCTGAATGTGGTGGAACCCGCTTCAAAATCAATGGGGGAAGAGAACTTGATATTGTGGAGATTGATGTTGACTGAGCTGTTGCCAGGGAGGCCATTTCATGAAGGTAAAGGTAGTAAGGCGTATACTTGAAGCCAACGAGAAGATCGCAGAAGAAAACAGGAGGCTTTTTAAAGAGAAAGGGATTTTTACAATAAATCTGATGAGCGGCCCCGGTGCCGGAAAAACCTCTCTTCTTGTGAGGACCATAGAGGCATTGAAAGACAGGGTTTCAATAGGGGTAGTAGAGGGCGATATTACCGGCACAGATGATGCAGAAAGGATAAATGCCCTTGATGTCCCTGTGGTTCAGATAAATACGGAAGGGGCATGTCACCTTGATGCCAACATGATAAGGGAGGCGCTTGATGAGATTCCCCTTAATGATATAAGCCTTCTGTTCATCGAGAATGTAGGCAACCTTGTCTGTCCTGCTGAGTTTAATGTTGGCGAAGATATGAAGGCAATGGTGCTTAGTATCTCTGAGGGTGATGACAAGCCTTTAAAATATCCCTTGATGTTTCAGGAATCAGGTGCACTCATCATCAACAAGACGGACCTCCTTCCTTATACGGATGTAGACATGGAAAAGATAAGAAGGAGTGCCCTGTCTCTTAATTCCGGTTTGAAAATATTTGAGGTCTCCTGCAGGACCGGTGCAGGTTTGCCTGACTGGACCGATTATTTGACCACGCTGTTAGCCACGTAGCAAGCATTAGCCACGAATAATCACGAGAGTATTTGAGACTTGTTTTAATGTTTTCTGCTTTTCCCGTGTCTCCGAGTTTTAACAAACTCAGTTTCAACTTGAATGCGAAGAAGAGAATTTTAAGTATTCGTGATCCCCGATATGACTTAAATCATAACAAAATATCTTTTAAGGCATTATTATAAAGATAAGATTAAATTGAAGGAGGAAAAAAATGGCGACAACCAGGAAAGAAGTTGACAGGGATACCATAATCGGGGACATAATCAGGGAGATGCCCGAGGCCACGAAGGTTATTGAGAAGTATTTTGGAAATGGTTGCTTTACGTGTCCGGGAATTAACGTGGAGTCAATTGCCTTTGGTGCAACGATGCATAACGTTGACCCCGAGGTGGTGGTAAAAGAAATAAACGAACTGGAGGACTGATTATGGAAACAAAGTGTTTTGTATGTGGTGCGGCTGATAAGGAGAGGGTATATCTTTCCTGTGTTCAGGGCGGCGAAGAGAAGCTGGTATGTGTGCTTTGTCTGCCGGTTTTGATTCACGGAGCCCATTAATCCACTCTCTATTATTGACCAGGGGCTTCATCCCCCTGGTCAAACCTCAATGTATCACTGGTTTTACTTCGATAATAGCTCGTTCATAACCGTTATTCTCCTGAAAGTATTCTGTAGCTTGACAATTTATCCTATCGTCGGACCGGTAAGTATGTGATTGCCTCAAAGTCTGTAGTAATGTCAGAATAAACCATGAACCTGAGGATCTTTTCCAATCACTACAGCCTTGGCTAAGCAGGGCTTGATTGCCAAATAACCGGAACGAATAATATCAGGAGGGAGCATGAAGAAACTCACAGAGTATTTTTTAAAGGGTCTTTTGTTTTTAGTACCGTTGGTGGCAACGGTTTATGTCGTGTATCTTGTTTTTATAAAGATAGACAGGCTTTTCAGCTTCAGGATCCCGGGGGTGGGGTTTGTAGTTACAATACTGACAATAACCGCTGTGGGATTTATTGCCTCAAATTTCCTGACAAAGAGACTGGTGCTCCTGGTTGACAGAACCTTTGCCAGGCTGCCGTTCATAAAGATGATTTACACATCCATAAAAGACCTGATAGGTGCATTTGTTGGCGATAAGAAGAGTTTTAACAAACCTGTTTTAGTTACCCTTATGCCGGGGAGCAAGATACAGGTTATAGGGTTTGTAACTCGTGAAGGCCTGCATAATTTAGGGCTTTCAGACAGTGTTGCCGTATATCTTCCCCAGTCATACAACTTTGCAGGAAATCTCATAATTGTGCCAAAAGAACAGGTTGCCCCCCTTAGCGCTGACAGCGGAGACGTTATGGCCTTCATCGTATCAGGGGGCGTGACAGCGAATTAAGGTTTACCCAATTAACTTCTACCAGGATATTCAGGCAGAATTATGAAACCGGTTACATAGTTTGTGAAGCCGGTTATGCAATTTTCTTCTGTCTCAAAATAAAAGCACCTGAAATACAAGGAAAATTTTATAGGCATTGATCTTGCTTTATTAAAAGTTTAAGATTAAAAAAAATCAATAAATTAAAAGTTTTTTAAGATAAATAATTGGAAGAGTCCCTAATGGATACCGGGCTGATAAAGTAATATCTGACAAATAATTCCTCGCTTTATTTTGCTTTCAATATCATATCCGGTGTCCCGGCATCCTGATATACAGGGCTTACTCTATAAATATAAATTAAGAAAGAAGGAGCTGGGTTGCTGATGAGGTATTTATGCATAGCATTAGTATTTATATTCCTTTCTACAGTGTCACCACTTTATGCCGGGTCAGAAGATTACGAGTTATATATTGCACAGGGTATCCAGAAGATAAATCAGGGGAAAACGAAGGATGCTATCGTGTTACTCAGGAAAGCACTGAAATTAACGCCGGAAAGTCCGGAAGCCGCTTATTACGCAGGAGTTGCCTATTCAATAAATGGTAACTATAAAGAGGCGGAGAGCCTGTTTTTACAGACACTTCAACTGGATGAGACATCCGCAAATGCATATCTCGAACTTGGCCGTATCTATTATGTCACATCGAGATGTGACGATTTGGAAGAGCTTCTTTCAAAATTTATAGACCGTTCAAAAGACAAGGCCTTAAAAGGGGAGGCAGCTGAATTAGTGGATGGTTGCAGGAATAAGGCTGAAGAGAAACCATACAGGCTTGATATTTCTGCAGGCACTCAGTATGACAGCAACGTAATACTTGAGCCCTCCAACCCCCCTGTCAGTGCGGAGAGAAAGTCGGACACCAGGGCTGTGTTATATGTAACGTCCGGAGCCGTTCTCTTAAAAGACAGGGTCATAAAGCTGACGCTGGATTATAACTTCTACCAGAGTCTTCACATGAACCTGAATGAATTCAATGTGCAGTACCATAAAATCACGCCTGTCTTAGAGATGACTTTTTCCGATGCACTCAGGTCTTCAGTGGGATACTCCCTGGAGTATACGCTCCTTGGCAGTGACCTATACAGCAGATTCCATACCTTTTACGGCAAGTTTACCGTGAAAGAGAGTGAGAAGCTCTCAACAGAGGCAATATATGAATACAGGAGTCTTAAGTACTGGGACGGCGATATATTTCAGACCAATTCCATACGCACAGGATATCAAAACACCGTGGGTATAAAGCAGAATTTTTATTTAAACCGGCTATCAGGGGAGATATATTACTTTAGTGATTTTAACAGGGCAAAAGAGGGCTACTGGGCTTTTGACGGACAGAGGTTAGGTGCTGAACTTGCCTATAAGATAACACCTCATCTGCATATTAATGTTTCAGGTGAATACAATGAGAGGCGGTACCATGATGACTTCCCGGGCTTTCAGGAGAAACGGTTGGACAGGATGCAGCAATACTCTCTAAGGCTGATATACTTCATTTCTGAGAGGATGAGTGCCTCTGTAACAGAGAGCTATACTGTTAATGATTCGAATATTGCTCTTTTTAATTACAAGAGGAATATAACAGGGATATTCTTAACAATAGATGTATTGTGAGGTGTATTATGAAAAAATATGGACTGGTAATGCTCATTTGTCTTGCCTTGATTCTCATTGTCACATCAAAATCATATTCCGGGATATCTGATACAGATGATGATACAGAGGCGGGACAGGTCTTGACGGTAAAAGGTAGCGTGTATCTGGTAAGGAATGCTCAAAAGAACAACGCAGAGCCACAGATGCAGCTTTTACTCAAAGATACAGTTGTAACAGACAGGGGGGCAAGGACAAAACTCTTTTTTATGGATGACAGTATCCTCAATCTTGGCGAGTTAAGCAGGGTTGAGGTCAAAGAATATTTATATACTCCGGAGAAGAAGAGATCAAGGTCTGTGTACAGGCTGATTAGCGGTTCTCTGAGGATGGTAGTGGGGAGGTCGGATCTTGAGATTCATACACCGACTGCAGTGGCAGCCGCAAGGGGGACGAAATTTATAGTATGGGTTGAAGGCAGCGGAGATAACATGTTTACAGGAATAATAACCCTTGAGTCTGAGGTTGTAGTAAAGAATATCGTTAAGGGCATAGCTGGAGAGGTTACGGTAAAGAGTGGTCAGATGAGCCGTGTTTACATGGATAAGCCACCAGAGGCAGCACAACCGATTGATATCGGAATAATGAGACAATTAAGTGACCAGACCATGGTTTTAGGAAATACAATAAAGGGTCCTGACAGATTGCCCGAGGGAATACCGATGCAATTTACTGAGGGTTTATACATGTTTCAGCCACCGGTGTCTCAGGAACCGGTAGAGACGTCTGTTCCGGTAACCATAAATGTAATCTTTCCATAGGAGTGAAAATTATGAAATATACGCTATACATAAGCCTGATTGTTTTAACCCTGATGGGTGCTTCCTGTGGAGGCGGCAGTGACGGCGTGCTCAGCTCAGACAGTACAACCGTGGTGATCGGACTTGGTCAGCAGGCAACTGAAAGAGATGCAGCTCCTGCCCAGGTAATTCCTTCCGCAGTAAGCTACGTGAAATTTTATATCTCCGGATCCGGAATGAGTCCCATAGAACGCACGATAAGCGTTACCGGAAGCAACACTATCGAAGAGGTATTTCAGGTTCCAAATGGCCAAAACAGGCATTTTACCGTCTTTGCCTATGATGATGCCAATACCCTGCTCTACTATGGCGATACTCATAAAACCCTCCTGGGAGTCCCGACAACGGTAACCGTGACAATGGTTTCCGTGGCAGAGCAAATACCGCCAACTTTTGGAGGAGTTGATACAGCGACAGTCGTTTCGAGCACGGAGATAGACCTGACATGGACGGCAGCCACAGACGATGTAACGCCTTCAGCAAACATAGTCTATCTGATATACATATCAACAACACCGGGGGGGCAGGACTTTCTGGTGCCGCCGAACTTTACCACAGCAGCCGGTGCTACCACTTATTCGGTAACAGGACTTAGTTCCTCAACAACCTATTACTTTGTAGTGAGGGCCAGGGATGAGGCAGGCAATGTGGATACAAACACCGTGGAAATGTCAGCTATCACCCTTGATGCAATACCACCAACCTTTGGAGGAGCTGATACAGCAGCGGTCGTTTCGAGCACGGAGATTGACCTTACATGGACAGCAGCCACAGACGATGTAACACTACAGTCAAACATAGTCTATCTGGTATACATGTCAACAACACCCGGAGGAGAAAACTTCCTGGTGCCTCCAAGCTTTACCACAGCAGCAGGTGCTACCGCATATACGGTAACCGGACTTAATCCCTCAACAACCTATTACTTTGTAGTGAGGGCCAGGGATGAGGCAGGCAATGTGGATACAAACACCGTGGAGGTCTCAGCCACTACCTTGACACCAACGGATGCAACACCTCCAACCTTTGGAGGAGCTGGGTCAGCCACAACCGTATCAAGCAGCCAGATAGACCTGACATGGACGGCAGCTACAGACAATGTAACACTACAGTCAAACATAGTCTATCTGGTATATATATCAACAACACCGGGGGGAGAGAACTTCCTGACGCCGAACTATACCACTGCAGCCGGAGCTACTTCTTTCTCGGTAACAGGACTTACCACCTCGACGACCTACTACTTTGTGGTGAGGGCAAAGGATGAGGCAGGTAACGTGGATACCAACACCGTAGAGGTCTCAGCCACTACACTTGATGCAATTCCTCCAACCTTCGGCGGTGTTGAGACAGCCACCACAATTTCAAGCAGCCAGGTAGACCTGACATGGACGGCAGCCACAGACAATGTAACGCCTTCAGCGAACATAGTCTATCTGATATACATATCAACAACATCCGGGGGACAGGATTTCCTGCTTCCGCCGAGCTATACCACGGCTGCCGGAGCTACCACTTACTCGGTAACAGGACTTACATCCTCAACAACCTACTACTTTGTGGTGAGGGCAAAGGATGAGGCAGGCAACGTAGAGACCAACACCGTGGAGGTTTCAGCTACCACCCTGTCTTCAAGGCATTAAGTTTATGTTTTTAAAAACCCTTGAATTGTTCAAACAGGATTTTTTGATAAACGTTTATGCTAAAATATTTATCAAATGACTGACGGTATTACAGTCCGCATACTCGGTGACTTTGGCCCCTTTTCCAGCATGGGGAAAAGCATCACTTATCAGATAACGATCGGGCGGTCTATTTATCTTATAGACTGCGGTGCACCGTTGTTTCAACAAATCGGAAGTCAAGGGCTTAAAGAGATAAAGGGTCTTATAATTACTCACTGCCATGACGACCACAAGCGGTGGTTTACTGATCTTGCCCTCTTTAATATGTATGCACCGGATATCAGCAACAAGATTTTCTTCCTTACATCAGAGGATATTCATAATGAACTTATCAGGTCATCAGGCCCGGCACTGGACAGAAGCCTTTCAAATGATTCGAAAAATATAATAGATATTGCCTGCGAGGAATACACTGATTTCAGGATAGTGGGGCCACGTGCAAAATACAGAATAGTCTCCGTAGATGAAGGTGACGGGAAAACAGCTCTTTGTATAATTGACAGGAATGGTAATGTTGTTGGTCCTGATATTGCGAAGATTGTTATAAGTAAGAAGACAAAAAGACCGAGGATGCTCTTTAAAGACCCTGATTACAATGAATGGGTTGAGCCGGAGAGCTTTTATCCATTTTCTTCATCCATATTCTATGAGGAAGACAGAAATATTTACAAAACCCCGGAGGGTTTTACCTTTGAAGCTATTAAGTCAGCTGTGTGGCATGGTGTTCCATGTATAGGTATAAAGATTACAACTGATAGTGAGACGCTTATTTTCAGTTCTGATACCGTTAATGATAGAGAACTGTGGAGGCAACTCTATACCGAGAAGAGGGTTCAGAGGCTTACGATGTCAAGAGAACAATTTGAGTCTGCTGCTGTTATTTTCGGGGATATAAACGACTATATAGAGCGGATATGGGGTGAGGAACGGTACAAGGCGGCAATCAATGCCTTTAATAATGCCATAGTTATTCATGATATAGCTGCAAGAAACAGTATAGTCCACACAGACTATGAGAAATTAAAAAATACTTCTCTGAAGAAAGAAAAGGTTATATTAACCCACAGTCTTGACGGAATAACCTCGGAATGGGTGCTGTGCGATGCAGGAAAGAGTTTTAAGATCAGGGGAGATACTTTCGTTGAGATGGTAGGTGATAAATATTATCCTATGAATGCAGATATTTATCACAAGGAAGGCGGGAGATACTTTGTTGGTTACAAGAATGAAGAAGGAAGATATAACGTGTATGAAAAAGGCGGGCTCCTCAGCCTTTCCACGGAGGCAGTTCCAGATCTTGGCACACTGCTTTACAGGGTTGATATGTATGAGGATATATCAGGGAGGTACTTCCCGAAGCTGGAAGAGGAAAACGTCATGTATCTGGAGCGGGGAGATGGAAGGGTTGAGCTTATCGAATTTACCGGGGAAGGAAGCAGAGGCAGGATTGTAGAGGACCATCGAGCCAGACTCCCGAAGGGATGCTGTACATAAAAACCTTATTCGGGCTACGCAATCCTAAATGGTTCGGGAAGCCAACTGTTTTTATTCCCCTGCTTATAACTCTCGTCTTTGCAGCCCTGACGGTCAAGAACCCCCCGATTATTGATGAGTATATAGAGACACTCCTCCTGGATTACAGATTTAAGATCAGAAACCTTATCTTGCCTCCTCCGGTTCCATCCGATATCGTAATAGTTACCATTGATGAAAAGAGCCTTTCAATCTATGGGAGATGGCCATGGAGCAGGAAGCTGCAGGCAGAGTTGATAGGGAAGGTATTTGAGGGAAACCCAAAGGCTGTAGTGGTAGATATTTTTTATCCCGAAGCTGGATCTCCCGAATCGGACAGGGCACTTGCAGAAATGATAAGGAAACATAAAGACAGCCTTGTTATGGCCCTTGGTTTTGAGGTTGAAGAAGGAAAGGTTTTTGATGGTGAGGTAGAGGAGATTCTTTATGACCAGGCAATCACGAGGATTGAAAACCTGAAATACCTTCGCTCTGTAGAGGCATACAAGGTACTCCTTCCACCTGAGTCGTTATCCCGTTCTGCAATATTCGGACATGTCTATCCCCTGCCTGACAGGGATGGAAAACTGAGATGGGAAAACCTGTATATCAAATATGACGGTGAGTATTTCCCTTCATTGACACTCCAGGCTGCCCGTGTTGCCCTGGGCATTGCACGGGACAGGGTGTGTATCATAGGTGGTGCAGGGGTTGAACTGGGGGGGAGGTTTATACCCACTGATGAGTTTGGACGGCTTCATATCAACTACATAGGAAGAGAGGGCAGCATTATCCACAAATCAGCAGCAGATGTCCTTTCAGGGCGTATCCCCGCCTCTTTTTTTACGGGTAAAATTGTATTTATCGGTACCACTGCCATGGCAACATATGACCAGAAAATTACCCCTTTTTCTGCAAACATGCCGGGTGTTGAAAAGAATGCAACTGTTGTTGCCAATATCCTCAGCGGTAATTTCATAAAGAAGACCCCGGTTTATATTGATCTGCTTGTGGTTTTGCTGGCTGGTATTCTTGCCCTGTTTATAGGTCAAAAAAAGAGGGCATTATACCTGGTTGCCGGCTATACGGCGCTGACCTCAATGGTTGTCATTACAAATCAGGTCCTTTTTACCTGGTATGGAATCAGGCTTAATCTGATATACCCCCTCCTTACTGTCATATCGGAAGGGACTTTTATTATATGTTATGGGTATTTTGTTGAAGAGAAGAAGGCAAGAGAGATCAGAAGGATGTTTTCGAGTTATGTGACCGAGAGGGTCGTTAATGAACTGATTAAAAACCCTGAACTGGCAAGGCTGGGTGGGGAGAGGAAGGAAGTAACCGTTCTCTTTTCCGATATAATGGGGTTTACAGGATTTTCAGAAGGACATGCACCTGAGGAAGTGGTTGCCATGCTTAATGAGTATTTGGGGGCAATGACAGAGGTCATCTTTAAATGGGAGGGGACACTGGATAAATTCGTGGGAGATGAAATCGTTGCCTTCTGGGGCGCGCCTTTGGAGCAGAAAGACCATGCGGGGTTAGCAGTCAGGTGTGCGCTTGATATGGTCAGGAGACTTGAAGAGCTCCAGCGAAAATGGAAGTCTGAAGGCAAACAGGTTCTTGATGCAGGGATAGGGATAAATACAGGAGAAGTGGTAGTTGGAAACATTGGAGCAGAAGGGAAAAAAATGGACTATACGGTTATCGGTGACCATGTAAACGTTGGTGCAAGGATTGAGACACTTACAAGGAAATATAATACACATATCCTGATAACACAATTTACACTGAACAGGATAGGGGAGTTATTGACAACGGATTCTCTCTACCGTACACATACGTCCATAAAGGGGCTGGAGAAGGTGATAGTTAAGGGCAAGGAACGGCCTGTTGAGATATACGAGGTTAAGTCCCTGATATCAGGGAATGCATTGGAAACAGATGAACGCAAAGAACCTTTATCTTCATAATGATACCGTTCCATCAGCAAAGGCCTGGAGGAATGCCTCAACAACTTTCGGATCAAACTGTGCACCTGCTACTCGTTTGAGTTGTTCCAGGGCTGCCTCTGGTGAGATTCTTTTTTTATATGGCCTATGAGTTGTCATTGCATCAAAGCTGTCGGCTACCGACAGTATTCTCGCCAAAAGGGAAATTTCGTCACCTTTAAGTCCGTCAGGATAACCGGCTCCATCATATCGTTCATGATGATGCCTGATAACGGGCAGTATTTCCTTGAGCTGCTTGATGCTTTGCAGGAGCTCTGCTCCGTAAATTGAATGCATCTTCATCTTCAGCATCTCCTCTTCACTGAGTTTCCCCTTTTTCAGGAGTATATCGTCCCTGATTCCAATCTTCCCTATATCGTGCAATATTGCGGCAAGCTCCAGGTTTTCGAGTTCCGCCTTGCTTAATCCCAGATATCTGCCGATAATCATGCTGTAGTTCTTTACCCTTCTTGTATGTCCGCCTGTACAAGGGTCTCTCAGTTCAATCGTCTCGGTAAGGGTCTCGGCTGTGGTGTAAAATGTCTCTTTCAGTTCTGAATAAAGGCGTGCATTTTCAATTGCGACTGCAATATAATTTGCGAGGGTCTCTGTCAACTCAAGGTCACTGTTATCAAACCGGCCATCCTTTTTGTTTATTCCCTCAAGCACCCCGATAATCCGTTCCTTGCTTTTTAAGGGAACACAGATGATATTTCTTGTCACAAAACCGCTGAATTTGTCTGCGGTTTTAAAGAATCTTGGGTCTGACTGTGCATCATGTATAATCAGGGGGGTCCCATGTTCAGCCACCCAGCCTGCAATGCCGACACCCTTTTTGAGCCTGATCTGTTTGACCCTTCCCCCTTTTTCTCCGGTTGCTACATCAAAATACAGCTCCCCGGAGGCCTCGTCCAGCAGCAGCAGGCTGGCCGCCTCTGCATTCAGAACCTTTGTTGTTGCCTCGATAGCCCTTTTTCTTATCTCACCCTGGTCAAAAGATGAATTAATCAGAGAGCCCAGTTCAATAAGGGTTTTAAGTTGTATTACCTGTTTTTCTAATGCCGTCATCTTTTATGTCACCACTCCACCACTCCATAACTCCAGTTTTTAATTCTTATGGCATATTGATTACAACATCGTAGGTCCCTATGGAGACCCTGTCTGCTATTGATTCCTCCCAAAGGAGTTCTGTCACGGTTTTAACAACCTTTTTTGGCAACATAAGGATAAGTTTTGTCCCTGTTTCAGAAATGGCCTTCCACTGCAGAGCCTTTTCCTTGCTGACGCTATGCTCTGTTTCAACCTCAACAACGGCGAGTACCATACCGTGATTTCCGAGTATGAGATCAGGATAGTATCCCCTGAATTCGTGCTTCTGACCTTCCAGATTATCCGTAATATCATTATACTCCCTTGACAACCTTGACTTCAGTGTACGGACAATCCAGTCATGGATCAGTCGTTCCTCTTCCATTGTCTTTCAAACTCCTTTATCTTGAATAGTCTTTTTCGGTACCTTTCGAGATCCTTGAATTCCGCCTGCAGATAAGCCTTTACTATCTCTTTTGCCAGTTCCTCTCCGATTACTCTTGCCCCAAGGCAGAGTATATTCATGGCATCATCTTCAACTCCCTGGCGGGAGGAGTAGGTATCATGGCATACAGCTGCCCTTATGTCCCCAAATTTATTTGCAGCCACCGAGGCTCCAACACCACTCCCACAGATTAATATACCTCTCCATGCCTCTTTGGACTGAACTTTTTCAGCCACGAGGCGGGCATAGTCTGGATAGTCGGACGATTCATGGCTGAAAGCTCCGATATCAATGACCTCGTATCCTGATTGCCTGATAAAGTCAGAAAGGGTCTTTTTCAGATAATATCCTCCATGGTCCGCACCTATAACGATCTTCATTCTGATCCCCATATTCCGTCTTTCTCTATGCATCCCCTGTCTGTTCTGTGACGATTTTGGGGTAATGTTTGCGTTATTTCATTATTGCGCCGGTGGCTGCAGAACTCACCAGGCGTGCATACCTTGACAGATACCCTTTCTTTATCTTCGGTTCCGGTTTTTTCCACTTGCTGAGTCTTTTCTCTATCTCCTTGTCAGACAGGAGTACATCCATCTTTCTTTTGGGTATATCTATTTTTATCCTGTCGCCGGTACGCAGTATTGCTATAGGTCCTCCTTCCATGGCCTCTGGAGAGATATGTCCGATACAGGGGCCCCTGGTGCCGCCTGAGAACCTCCCGTCAGTAATAAGAGCAACTGATTCACTGAGTCCCAGTCCTGCAATTGTAGCAGTTGGTGACAGCATCTCCCTCATGCCGGGTCCCCCTTTGGGTCCCTCGTATCTGATTACAACGATATCCCCGGGAGCAATCTTCCCATTCAGGATTGCCTTCATCCCATCCTCTTCAGAGTCAAACACTATGGCCGTGCCTTCAAATCGCATCATCTTTTTGCTTACAGCAGACTGTTTCACCACAGCACCATCAGGTGCAAGGTTTCCTCTCAGTATTGCAATCCCGCCTTCCAGGTGATGGGCCTTTTTGACAGGTCTTATAACCTCAGGGTCAGATATCGTGGCCATTTCAGCTATTTTCCTGGTCTTCAATCCACTAACTGATGAGGTGTTATGCATGAGGTCTTCCAGAGTCCGGAGTACAGCAGGTATGCCGCCGGCATAGTGGAGGTCCTCAAGATAGTGCTTTCCCCCGGGAAGCATGTCAGCTATATGAGGTGTTGTCTTGCTCAGTTTGTCAAAGAGCTCGAGAGGGAGTTTTATCCCTGCATCATGGGCAATTGCAGGGATGTGCAATACTGTATTGGTTGAACCTCCAAGGGCCATATCCACTCTTATGGCATTTTCAAAGGCCTTAAGTGTCATTATTTTCCGGGGAGTAATATCCTTTTTTGTGAGTTCAACGACTCTTCGGCCACTCTCAAAGGCTATCCTTCTCTTTTCAGCATCAGAGGCAAGAGCGGTTGCACAATAGGGGATGCTCATGCCAAGGGCCTCTGTGACGCAGGCCATGGTGTTGGCGGTATACATTCCCTGACAGGATCCAGCCCCGGGGCAGGCGCACATCTCAAGTGCCTGCAGTTCGTTATCCTTGATGAGTCCCTTTTTGAATTTTCCTATGGCCTCAAAGGTGTCATTAACAAGGGATAGCCTTTTCCCCTTGAGATGGCCTGAATGCATTGGACCCGCCGTTACTACGACAGCAGGGATATTAATCCTGCCCGCAGCCATCAGCATTCCAGGGGTGATCTTGTCACAATTTGTGAGGAGCACAAGGCCGTCAAACTTATGTGCCTCTGTAACGCTCTCCACCATGTCAGCTATGAGTTCTCTTGAGGGCAGAGAATAGTGCATGCCACTGTGTCCCATCGCAATACCGTCACATATTCCGGGTACGCCAAAAAAGAAGGGATAACCACCACCTGTGTGAACACCCTTTTCAATAAATCTCTCAAGGTCTCTCATCCCGATGTGCCCCGGGATGATATCTGTAAAGCTGGTGACCACACCAATGAAGGGTTTGTTTATTTCACTCCTGGGAATACCTGTTGCATAAAGAAGTGCCCTGTGAGGAACGCGCTCGATCCCCTCCTTGATAGTCTTGCTTCTCAATCTCTTTAACCTCCTCAGTTTATTGTTGCAGGTTTTTTGAATTCCCTTATCAATTTGGCCATCCTGTCTTTCTTGATAAGTTTCTGTTTCTTCATAGCCTTGATCTTCAACTCATCTTCAGCTGTCAGAAAGTTTTTGTTTTCCAATTCTGAAAGCTTTGCATCCAGTGTCCTGTGTTCTTCTTCGAGATGACGGAACTCGTTGCTTTCCTTCCTCAGAATCTCAAGGACTTCCTGGTCGTTCATAAGCTCCTCCTCCTTCTCCATCCACACGGGATGGGTGTTAAGTTTTTGAGTGCAATTCCCGGGCAAGGTTACGGGAATTCTCTATGCAGTCATTAACCCCAATGCCCCTGTATGCGTTGCCGGTCAGGTAAAGGCCACGGTATCCTGAGACGACATTGTCAACCTCTTGAAGACGTGCTGCATGACCGACATTATATTGGGGGATGGCCTTTTCATGTCTGTATATCCTTACGAAATCCGGAGAGACATCAATGCCCATAATATCCCTTAATTCATCAAGCACAATACCTGTCACTCTTTCTTCATCCTCCAGTGCGAGTTCAGTGGCCCTTGCACCACCAATCATGCTTCTAAGGAGGACGTAACCCTCTGGTGCCCTGTTGGGGAATATGCTCGAGTCCCAGAGGGTGCCGAGGATCTTTCTTTTTTCAGATGCAGGCACAAGAAAGCCGAACCCGTTGATCTTCTGACCTATGTCTTCCTGCCTGAACCCCAGACACGCAACAGAGACAGCAGGGTAGGGGATTTCAGACAGGTGAGCTGACAGGGCAGGGTCGAGGTTTCTTAATATCTCTGAGGCTGCATATGCAGGACAGGCAAGTATAACCATATCTGATTCCATCACACTGCCGTCCTCAAGATAAATATTATAACCGTTTTCTCTTTTATCAATAGCCGTAACCCTTTTGGATACAAGGAGTTTCTGCCCCAGAAAATCCCTTAGAGACTTGACGAGTGTCTCCATTCCATCATAAAAGGATGTAAGTCTTCCACCAGGTCCAGGTCCGACGCTTTTGCCGCTCTTTTTTGCCGCCTTCTGCAGCTTAAGAAGTGCTTTTATAAGACTTCCATACTTTCTTTCAAGTTCGTGTATTCTTGGAAAACAGCTCTTGAGGCTCATTTTTTCAGGGTCCCCTGCATATATGCCTGATGCCATGGGGTCAATCAGTTTTTCATAAGCCTCTTTACCGAGACGCCTTTTGGCAAAGGAGGCAAGGGTTTCGTCTTCTTCCTTTCCTTTAGGGCTCAGTATCTCATAGAAAATCCTTCCCCTTCCGCATGGACTTAACAGGCCTGAGAATAAAAATGCCTGGGGTGATTCCGGAAGAGGATAAAGCCTACCCCTTGAATAAATAAATCTTTTTTTTGCAGCGTCATTACTTCTCAGGGGTTTAAGTGAGAGTTTTCTTGCAAGCTCAAGAGTATAGGGTTTGTTATCAAGAAAGCCGTTTACGCCACGTTCGCAGAGGAAACCGTCAGTGCTGTCAGAGCAAATCTTGCCGCCTGGTCTGTTCTCAGCCTCAAGCACCCGGATTTCAAGGCCCGGGTCTTTTTCCAAGAGAAAATAAGCTAATGAGAGCCCCGAGATACCACCACCCACAATGGTAATACTCATCCCGGGACCTCCGTATCTGAAATGTTTTCTCTCTCCATCTATTAATAAATTATACCACCTTTCCGGAATAAATGCTATCCTTCTATAAGTGCCTCCATATACTTTCTCAGCTCAAGCACCGGTATCTGGCCGGGGGCCTTTGAATTACCGATCGAGGCAAAGGTGAAGAGTGAGCCCACGGATGGGAAAAACAGCCTTGATATCAAGCCCTTCACCCCCATGCAAATAGAGACGATACCCTCCTGATAGTGATCAAGTGTAAGACGGGTCATTGTCCTCAGGTCGTCCTTGCTGTTTGCTGTTGTAGCGATTTTTACAATATCTGCGCCCCTCTCCCTGTATTCTGTTATAAACCCGGAGAGCTCGTCATAAGAAGGGGTGCCTTCAAAATTATGGTATGATGCTATCAGGGTAATCCCGGCATCCCTTGCAAGATTCATTACCTTATCAAATATCTCTGCCCTTGCCTCAATGTCGATGAAGTCTGTAGAATTCCTTGTCAGATTAAAAAGCCTTATCCTTTCGCTGTCGGAAATATCTCTCTGTCCGCCTTCTTCTGTAGACCTGACCGTTGCTATCAGGGGTTTTCCCAGGGCTTCGGCTTTTTTAAAAACATCCACGATGTGTCCATCTGTGAGGCTGGAGAAGTGGTCAATCCTGAGTTCAATGAGGTCCAGAGCCTTCAGGATATCTTCAGATATATATTTTAGGTCGCTGTCTGAGGCAGCACCTGCAATTGCAGGCCTTTTGAAGTCAGGTCTCATGTTGTTAACCCGCCTTAACCGTTAAATATCCTGACAGAAGTATAAGCCCTCCGCCTATGTAAGCATTCATGGGGGGGAATTCAGATAGAAAGATCATACTGAAGATTATAGCACCAACCGGTTCAAGATAACCAAGCACTGCCGCCCTGTTTGCCTGCACTGAACTCAATCCCTTGTAATAGAGAAAAGGGGCTGCGGTTGAATGCAATATGCCCATAAGTGCAAATATCCACATCTTCTCTACCGGGAATGAGCTTATAAATGGCAGCAATATCAGGGCCATGAAAAAATTCTGAATAAATACGAGCACATAGGGGTTGAACTTCTGGGTAAAGACCCTGACGAGTATGACGAGTACGGCGTAGACAACTCCTGATACAAGCCCTGAAATTATTCCTATAAGGTCGGGGGTGAGGTGGAGGCCATGTGAAAAGACATTCCTGAGACACTCCATTATGGTGGCACCGCCAAGCATTATCCAGAGGCCTGTTGAGGCAAGGATTATGGATATAATAACCTTCCTGGTTATCCGTTCACCAAGAAACAGGACTGCAAGAAATGCGACTATTACAGGGGCAATGTAATGGGTTAATACAGCGTTTGCTATCGAAGTTTTTGAGTAGGCAAACAGGAATGTAAAGGTGTTCAGCAGGAGGC
The DNA here is from genome assembly GCA_035873375.1 of Nitrospirota bacterium. NCBI lineage: Bacteria > Pseudomonadati > Nitrospirota > Nitrospirota bacterium. The sequence continues at coordinate 23,619 of JAYWMQ010000058.1, forward strand.
AGACGCTCAGCAGAAATATGTAGGGTATCTTACTTAAAGGAGGGAATGCCTTTCTGTAATGTCTGCCTGTAAACATAAGACTCTGAAAAATAAGGGAAAAACAGGTGGAGTAGAAGATGAGGATATGGACTTCCACTCCTGCCAACCTTACTATCAAGCCAAGGGAGCTCCAGATCAGAATGGCTGCTACAATATACAGGGATGGCATCAGGAAAGACTCAGCCTTTTTATCTGCTCCAGCACGCTCTGTCGGATTTCAGAGGCTGATTTTTTATCAATAAGAAGGTTGCCCGAATCGAGGACAGGAATAAGGATATCCTCAAGCTCTCCCTTGCAATCACAACTTGGTGTTACAGGGCCGGCCGGTACAATCCGTCTGGAGCCGCATGAGCGACACCTGAGTACCCTCTTGCTCCCCGAACACTTCCCCCTCTTGGCTATGGGTGTTCCCTCAACCTCCATGATATCCATGGCGAAATCCACCACAGGTGCATTACTGATGGAGGTTCCAATGCCATAGGCATCAACAAGGGGGTTTAATACAGGGATATCCTCCTCCTTGATCCCGCCGCTTACAAAGAGCCTTACGTGTTTAAATCCCCGGAGGTCAAGTTCCCACCTGACCTCTTCAAGGATACGGTAGAAATCTCCACGCCTTGAAGACGGGGTGTCGAGCCTTACGGCAAATAGCTTGTCCCCAAGTGCCTTGGCAACGTTAATAGCCTCAAACTTTTCATCAAGAAAGGTATCTATAAGTGCAACCCTTTTGAACTTCGGCTCCAGTATTTCGTCATAAGCCCTGACAGCCTCAACAGTGGATCCCATGCAGATTATAAGTGCATGGGGCATTGTCCCGATGGGATCCTCTCCGATCATCTCGCCACTCTTGATTACGGCAACCCCGTCGCATCCCCCGATGTAGGCGTTTCTCTCAATCATCGGGGCCAGGATAGGGTGCATCCTCCGTGCCCCAAAGCTGGCCACAAGACGACCATCGGCAAGGCTCTTGAATCTGGCAGCCTTGGTTGCAATCCCTGAGGCCTGACATATAAGACCAAGGATGGCTGTTTCATAAACACAGAAATCCTGATAACGCCCCTCTATTTCCATAACAGGCTCGTAGGGATAAAAAACAGTTCCCTCTTTCATTGCCCTCACTTTTACAGGCAGCCCCTGCAGGAGGTAAATTGCCTCTTCAAGCCCGGCAAATACAGCCCAGGGCCAGTTTCCGGGCAGAACCTTTGCTATAAATTCAGCCTTGACAACAGGGTTAACACCCTTGCCCTTAAGTATTCTCAGGGTACGCTCAAAGTAGACGTCGGTTATGCTGCCATCCAGAATATCTTCAGGCCGTGCAGTATGAAACATCTTGCCCTCCTTGGGGGTTACAGATTGGAGGATTGGAGGATTGGAGAACTGCACTCCACTACTCCATCACTCCATCACTCCATTCTCCACTACTCCATCACTATTGTCACGCCTCAATATCCATATCTGATCAAAGAGATTTTCCTGATAGACCTTTACCACACCCAGTCTCAACAGTTCCAGGAGTGCAAGGAAGGTGACTATGAATTGGGCGGGTGTATGGTTGTCTTCAAATATATCCTCAAACCTCAGGGTCTTCTCTCCTTCTAATTTTTCAGTAATAAGATTCATTCTGTCCTTTACGGTAAGTGTCTCTCTCGTGATAGTCACCATCTCGGGAGGTGCTGTATCAAGAAGCTTTTTAAGTGCAGCTATCAGATCAAAGATATTTGCATCGAAGAGATATGGCTGACTTTTCGTCTCTTCAGTCTCGGGAAGGGAGGGCTCCCTCCAGAAATAATCAGACCACCTTTCCTGTCTGTCCTTCAGGTCAAAGGCCATATTCCTGAAGGCCTGATACTCTATAAGCCTCTCAACAAGCTCTATCCTCGGGTCTTCCCGGTCCTCAGGCGGCACATCCTCATCAACCGGCAGCAGCATCCTGGTCTTTATCTGAATAAGAGTGGCTGCCATTACAATAAACTCCCCTGCAATCTCGAGGTTCAGTTCCTTCATCAGGTCAAGATACTCTATATACTGACGTGTAATTTCGGATATAGGTATGTCATAGATATCTATCTTGTTTTCCCTGATAAGGTGCAGGAGGAGGTCCAGGGGGCCCTCAAAGAGGGGTAGTTTTATGCTGTAGCCGGTCTCTGCCATTTTCGTGCAGTAATTATCTTACTCTTCTTCCTTCAGAAGTTTGTACTCGATACTGTCAACAAGTGCCTGCCAGGAGGCCTCGATTATATTCTCGCTGACGCCCACAGTGTTCCATCGGCCCTCGGCATCACCTGATTCAATCAGTACCCTCACCTTTGCCGAGGTCCCACTGCCGGCAGCCAGAACCCTTACCTTATAGTCAATGAGTTTGACGGCCTTCAATTGAGGATAGAAGTTTTCAATCGCTTTTCTCAGGGCATTGTCAAGGGCATTTACAGGGCCATCACCTGTGGCAGCTGTGTGTTCAATATGGCCGCCCACCTTCACCATTATGGTGGCTTCACTCAGGGGGTCCTCTCCTTCCTTCCTCTTCTCTACAATTACCCGGAACCCTATAAGATCAAAAAACCTCCTGTGGAGTCCCAGTGTTTTCTTCATTAGCAGCTCAAATGATGCCTCTGCTGCCTCAAACTGAAAACCCCTGTTCTCAAGGTCTTTGATTGTGGCCAGTATCTCCATAAGCTGGGGTGAGTCTTTGTCTATATGGAGTCCGAATTCCTCAGCCTTTCTCAGGACGTTACTCCTGCCCGCAAGGTCGGAGATGAGAATCCTGCGTGAGTTTCCAACAAGCTCAGGCCTTATGTGTTCATAGGTCTCCGGCCTTTTTGCAATGGCAGAGACATGGATTCCGCCCTTGTGTGCAAATGCGCTTTCCCCCACATAGGGCTGTCGCTTGAAATGTCTCAGGTTTGCAATCTCGGTTACAAACCGTGATGTCTCCATGAGCCTGTTGAGCTGCCTCTCAGTGATGCACCCGTAACCAAGCTTGATCTGGAGGTTTGGGATTATGGAGCAGAGGTTGGCATTACCGCATCTCTCTCCAAGGCCGTTTATTGTGCCCTGTACATGCCGGGCCCCTGCCTGGACTGCTATCACAGAGTTTGCCACACCACACTCGGAGTCATTATGGGCATGTATGCCTATAGGGGTTTTTAATATCTTCTTTATTCCGGATGTTATCTTTTTGACTTCTCCAGGGAGGGTGCCGCCGTTTGTGTCGCACAGGACAAGACAGTCTGCGCCTGCCTCCCTGGCTGCAAGCAGGGATTTTACGGCATAATCCGGGTTGTCCTTGTAGCCGTCGTAGAAGTGTTCGGCATCAAAGAAGACCTTATCCAGCCTCTCCCTGAGATAGCGGATTGTGTTGTATATGATGTCGAGGTTTTCCTTAAGACTTATCCGCAGTGCATGTTTTACATGAAAATCCCAGGACTTGCCAAAGATAGTGGCAATTCCGGTCTCTGCTGCAAGGATGGATTTTACGTTGCCGTCATTTTCCACCTTGATTCCCGCCCTGTGGGTACTGCCAAAGGCCACAACAGCGGCATTCTGCAGGTGCAGTTTCCTTGCCTTTCTGAAATAGCGGGCATCCTTTGGATTGGCCCCTGGAAAGCCGCCTTCAATGTAATGGACGCCGAACTCATCAAGTTTCTCTGTAATCCTGAGCTTGTCCTCTACAGAGAAATTTACATCCTCGGCCTGAGAGCCATCTCTCAATGTTGTATCATAAATTTCTATTTTTGTCATTTTCCTGCTCCTCTGAATCGCTAACAGTTATTTATAAATTACTCTAAATTTGATTTAAAAAACAAGAAACATTCGGTATTTTGAGTTGTTGAGTTGAAAGAAACTCGCTTTAAGAGTTAAAATAGATGCCCAAGGTTATAGTTCCCCCTATAAATTCAGTGAAAGGAGTTGTCTTATGCCTGAAGGAATCAAGATACTTACGGGTAATGCCAATAGGCCGCTTGCTGAGGAGATCTCGAATTTTCTCGGTGAACCCCTTACGGCAGCTACTGTTACAGCTTTTATCGATGGAGAGATAATGGTCCATATTGATGAGAATGTCAGGGGGGCTGATACTTTTGTCATCCAGCCTACATGTACCCCTGTTAATCATAATATAATGGAGTTATTATTGATCATTGATGCCCTGAAGAGGGCGTCTGCAAGGAGAATTACCGCTGTTATCCCTTACTATGGGTATGCCAGACAGGACAGGAAGGTGCAGCCCAGAGTCCCGATCTCTTCAAAGCTTGTGGCAGACCTTATTGAGACTGCCGGAACTCACAGGGTCCTTGCCATGGACCTGCACGCCGGGCAGATACAGGGGTTTTTCGATATTCCGGTTGATCATCTCTATGCCACTCCGGTTCTTCTTGATCATATAAGAGAGCACTATCCCAATGGCGACCTGGTCATTGTATCCCCGGATGCCGGTGGTGTTGAGAGGGCAAGGGCCTTTGCAAAAAGACTCGGATGCTCCCTTGCCATAATTGATAAACGGAGAGAGCGTGCAAATGTCTCTCAGGTAATGAATGTTATCGGTGATGTCAGGAACAAGGATGCAATGATACTCGATGACATAATTGATACTGCCGGAACTACAGTACAGGCAGTGGAGGCCTTGAAAGAGAGAGGGGCAAAGAGGGTTTCTGCCGCTTGTACACATGCCGTGCTTTCGGGTCCGGCTATAGACAGGATAAATGCCTCTCCCCTTGAAGAGGTTATAGTCACAAATACCATACCCCTTGACAGTAAAATGGAGAAATGTAGTAAAATAGTCAGTTTAAGTATAGCCCTTATTTTTGCTGAATCAATAAAGAGAATACACGAGGAGACATCGATCAGTTCCTTGTTTGTGTAATTAAAAATACTGTTTTTGATGCAGATTAACCTGGATATAAAAATCTGCGTCCTAATTTCGAAGTTTGAAGGAGGAATAAATGGAAAGGATTACTTTGAGTGCAGAACACAGGACCGAGGCTGGAAAGGGAATTGCCAGGTCATTGAGACGTCAGGGATATATGCCTGCCGTGATTTACAGGGCAGGCAAGGCAACGCCTATAAAACTGAAGAAGCAGGATATTGTTAATTTTCTGAATTCCACGATGGGCGAACAGGTGATGGTTAATCTCCGGTTTTCTGATGGTAACCTAAGGCTGGCCCTGTTGAAGGATTATCAGGTTGACCCTGTAAAGGGAGAGCTCCTTCATACTGATTTTTATGAGGTTTCACTCAAGGAAAGGGTGAGGGTAACGGTTTCCATAGTACTGACCGGTGAACCGGTAGGAGTCAAGAAAGAAGGGGGAATCCTGCAGCAGGCCCATTCTGAACTGGAGATAGAGTGTTTACCTGATATTATCCCCTCGCATCTTGAGATTGATGTCAGCGGGCTGAAAGTCGGTCACTCTTTACACGTCAGTGACCTCTCCCTTCAGGAGGGCATCAGGGTTTTTGATAATCCTGAGGAAGTTATAGCAACGGTCATAGCGCCGACTATGGAGGTTGAAGAAGTTGCTCCTGAAGAAGCAGAGACTGCCGAGCCCGAGGTAATAAAGAAGGGGAAGAAGGAAGAGGCTGAAGAGGGTTGATATAGTTGTGGGTGATAGTCGGCCTGGGCAATCCCGGCAGAAAATACAGTTTAACCCGGCATAACATAGGGTTCATGGTAATCGATTCCCTGTCAGAGAGACTACAGATAGTCTTTACTGAAAAAGAGAAGTATCTGAGGGGTGAGGGGCTTTACAAGAATAACAGGCTTATTCTTGTAAAGCCCCTCACTTATATGAACCTGAGCGGATCAGCGGTCAGGGAGGTTTTAAGGATGAGGAATTGTCCTCCTGAGAGGCTCATTGTTGTTCATGACGACCTTGCCCTGCCGGTGGGAAGGATCAGGATCAGGGAGAGAGGCTCTTCCGGAGGACACAGGGGCATTCAGTCCATTATCGAATCCATAGGCACAAATGAATTCATTCGTGTAAAGATAGGGATCGGCAGGTCGCCGGAGATTCCTGCTGAAGTCTATGTCCTTAAAAAATTCATTCCTCAGGAGAGAGAGATTATTAATGAGGCTGTTGAGTCGGCATCTGATGCAGTCCTGTCTATCATTGAGAAAGGTGTAAGCAGGGCAATGACCGAGTACAACAGATAACCCCCTTCCTATGAAAAAGAATAATCCACGGTTGCTGGCACTTCGTGCTTTAAATGAAATATGGCGGAAGGACAAGAGGCCCCGGGAGGTGCTTGACTCTTATGCCGACACACTTGACAGCAGGGACATGGCCTTCATCCAGGAGCTGGTTTATGGCGTTATCAGGAACAGGCTTTACATTGACTGGTGTCTGACTGCATATTTAAAAGACCCATCAGGACTTAAATATGCTACCCTGAATAACCTGAGACTTGGCGTCTATCAGGCATTTTTTATGCGGGTCCCTGACAGGGCTGTAGTATTTGAGACAACAGAGGTTGAAAAGTTTGCAGGAAGAAATACAGGGCTCGTCAATGCAGTACTCAGAAAGATTATAACCGGAAAGGCATGCCCTCCCTTGCCGGAGGACCCCGTAGAGAGGCTATCAATCCTCACATCTCATCCCGTATGGCTTGTAAGAAGATGGATTGAACGGTTTGGCATTAGTGAGGCAGAGGCCCTGGCAAAGGCAAATAATACGATACCTCCGCTGACCCTTCGTGTAAATACACTCAGAACAGACAGGGAACAAGTGGCCGCGAGGTTGTCGGAGATGGGCATAGAGTTCAAATACACAGACTTCTCACCTGTCGGGATAAAGATACAGGGTAGTTATGTATTCAGGGAGATAGAGGGTTTACTGGGTGATGTATTTATTCAGGATGAGGCGGCTCAACTGATAACTTATCTCCTGCAGCCGCAGGAGGGTCAGGCAATACTCGATGCCTGTGCAGCCCCGGGAGGAAAGACGACCCATATTGCCGAGTTGACCGTGGACAGGGCCAGGGTCTATGCAGTGGAGAGCAGTGCCGAACGGTTAAGGATATTACAGGAAAACGTCAGGAGACAAGGCCTCGGTTCAGTCAGGATGATATGCTCGGACATAGGGGAGTTCAAGCCCCCCGAAGGTTTTCACAGAGTTCTGCTCGATGCCCCCTGTTCGTCCCTTGGTGTTATCAGGCGTAATCCGGATGTCCGGTACAAACACAGCCCGGAGGTGCTGGGACGTTTTCATGAAAAACAGGTGGAGATGCTTACCGCTGTCAGCAGGCATCTTCTTCCTGGCGGGATACTGCTGTACTCTGTCTGCTCTACAGAGCCTGAGGAAGGGGAAGAGGTTATAAGGAGTTTCTTGCATAAAGAGAGGGATTTTTTTATTATAGATGATACGGAAAGTTTGCCCTCAACTTGTGATGAAGACCCTTTAGTGGATAATTTGAGAGAACTGATAAGTGATGAGGGATACTTCAGGACCTATCCGCACAGGCATGATATGGACGGTTTCTTTGCAGTAAGACTCTCAAAAAAGGGAATATGAAAGGTTTTATAAAAATAAGCCTCTACATCTCGCTGTTTATCTTTCTGGCCATTGTGAGCAGTTATCTTACCTTTTGGGTGATGGGCTCCAAGAAGACTGTTACAGTCCCTGACCTCAGGGGACAGAGCCTTGTTGATGCCAACAAGGAACTCCTGTCAAAGAGGCTTTATCTGAAGATAGGGGGTGAAGACTTCAGCACTGAAGTGCCGACCGGATATATCATCAGGCAGGAAATCCCCCCGGATAACAAGATAAAAGAAGGGCGAACCATAAGGGTAATAATCAGCAAGGGGCCACGGATATACTATATGCCGTCATTTGTCGGCCTCAATCTGGACGAGGCAAGAGAACTTGCAATAAAAAAGAGTATAAAGATCAGAAAGATTATCAAGGTTCACTCCGAGAGTTTTGAAAAGGGAACAGTGATTGCACAGAGACCTGCCCCTGAGGAGAAGGGTTCGGATAATATTACATTTCTCCTGAGTAAAGGACCCTTTCAGACACTTTACTCCTGCCCTGACTTTACGAAGATGTCCCTTGATGAGGCAAAGACCCTGTCAGACCGGCTGGGGATAGAGCTTGAATTGATCGATTACGGCAGTGTCATAGCTGAGCAGACACCTCAACCAGGAAGTATTATAAGGAAAGGAGAGTCTGTTAAATTAAGATTAAAGTACGAGGAGGAACAGGAAATCAGATGGTTATGATTGCGCCGTCCATACTTTCGGCTGATTTTACCCGGCTTGGCGAAGAGATCAGGAAGGCAGAGGAAGCCGGCGCTGATATGATTCACATTGATGTAATGGATGGCCACTTTGTTCCGAATATCTCCATAGGCCAGGAAGTGGTGAGAGGGATCAGGAAGGCCACAGGTCTGCCCTTTGATGTTCACCTCATGATAGAAGACCCTGACAGGTATCTCTCTGACTTTGTTAATGCCGGGGCTGACATAATTACAGTGCATCTGGAAGCTACCTCTCATCTGCACAGAACAGTTCAGTGGATAAAGGAGAGCGGTAAGAAGGCTGGAGTATCAATCAATCCCGCCACCCCGGTGTGGAGCCTTGAAAGCATTCTTTCAGAGGTCGATCTTGTCCTTGTAATGTCGGTCAACCCGGGGTTTGGCGGGCAGAGCTTTATTCCACAGAGTCTTGACAAGATAAGGATGCTGAAGAGGATTATCCGGGAGAGGGGGCTTGATATCCTTATTGAGGTTGATGGGGGTGTCAAGATAGATAACGCACGAGAGATTGCTGATGCAGGTGCAGATATACTGGTTATGGGGTCGGCTTTCTTTAACTCAGTGGATTATTCTGAAGTTGTCAGGAGATTCAGGGTGGAGAATGGGGCCTGATATTGCCGTTTCAGACTCCGGGGAGATGACATTGAAGCATTTCAATATACCTAACTCACTGACCACCCTCAGAATTATCCTTGTACCCGTCTTTGTGAGTGCTTTAGTCTACAAAAAATATGACTATGCCCTCTATGTATTTATTGTTGCAGCAGTTACGGATTTCTTTGATGGACTGATTGCAAGGGCGAGAAACCAACAGACTGCACTTGGTAAATTCCTTGACCCTGTGGCCGATAAATTTCTTCTTGTCACCTCCTTTGTCCTCTTTGCCGTATATGGTCTGGTGCCGAAATGGCTGACAATAACAGTTATCAGCAGGGATATTATCATAGTGACAGGGTGGTTGATACTGTATTTGACTTCTCACAGGACGAGAGTCGAGCCGAGTCTTCTTGGAAAGCTTGCAAATGCCTCCCAGCTTATTTTACTCGTTTATATCCTCCTTCGTGTAAATCTTGACAGGGATGTATTGCCCGCACCGGAACCATTGATTATTGTGACAGCTGTTTTAACGGTTCTCTCAGGGGTACATTATATCTACAGGGGGCTTGCCTGATGTCAGGAGGTGTAAGCGGAAATATAGTTGGAACTGCAAGGCCTGACAGTCCTGCTGAAAGAGCCGGTATCAGGCCTGGTGATATGTTGCTGACCGTTAACAAAAAAAGAATACACGACTCAATTGATCTTGTTTTTTATACTGATAGCCTGGATTTGAATATCTCGGTAAAGAGAAAGGACAGGATTATACGGACCACGGTAATCAGAGATGAAGGAGAGGATCTCGGGATAGAGCTTCGTCCGTTCCGCGTAAAGACTTGCAGGAACCGGTGCATTTTCTGCTTTGTAAGTCAGTTGCCAAAGGGGTTGAGGCGTAGCCTTTACATCAAGGACGAGGATTTCAGGATGTCCTTTCTCTACGGCAGCTACATTACCCTTTCCAGCATAACCCCTGCAGAGAAGAAGAGGATTATTGAACAGAGGTTGAGCCCCCTTTACATCTCGGTCCATTCTACAGACAGGGAGATAAGAAACACCCTTCTTGGTAACAATAATGCTGCGGATATAATGAAGGAATTGAAGTGGCTCGCAAAGAACAGAATACGTATTCATGTGCAGGTTGTCCTCTGCCCGGGATACAATGATGGGGATAAACTCGTTAGCACCATAAATGACCTGCATAAATTCTATCCATATGTCTCATCTATTGCAGTTGTGCCTGTTGGTCTGACGAGGCACAGGAAGTCCCCGCTGAAGCCGGTGGGGAAAGACGAAGCCCTTGAAACCGTTTCTATAATATCGGATTTTCAGAAGAGGTTTATGAAAAAGCACGGGGATGCCCTGGTATATGGCTCTGATGAGCTTTATATCCGGGCGGAAAAGAAGTTTCCTTCCCTTAAGTATTATGGTGAATTTCCACAGATTGAAAACGGTGTTGGCATGGTTCCACTTTTTCTCCATAAGGCTGCAAGGATAAAATCCCTCAAAAGGCCCTCCGGACAGAGATTTCTGACCGTAACCGGCACATCCTTTTATCCATTTCTCAGCAGGTTTGTTGAGCGTCTGAAGAACCAGGTCTGTATTGATGTTATCCCTGTAGAGAACAGGTTTTTTGGTGAAACGGTGACAGTAGCAGGACTGCTTACAGGAAGGGATATCATACAGAGCGTTGCTGATTTGTCCTCTGACCATGATGTGCTGCTTCTCCCTGACGTTATATTCAGGGACGGTCAGGATATCCTTCTCGATGACATAACAGTGGAAGAGCTGGAGCGTATACTGAGGATCAAGGTGAAGGTGATTGATCCTACACCCCGGGGATTAATAAACGCACTGGAGGAATAAAAATATGTCTATAAATGCCAGAACAAAAATAACAGGTCTTATCGGTTATCCTGTAGAGCATAGCCTGTCGCCTGACATGCACAATGCTGCCTTTGAACACCTTGGTCTGAATTACTGCTATATTGCCATGCCTGTTAAACCGGGAGGACTTCCGGATGCCGTTAAGGGCATAAGGGCGCTGAACTTCCATGGCAGCAATGTTACCGTGCCGTATAAACAGGATGTAATTCCGCTTCTGGATGAGATTGATGATGAGGCAGGGTTTATTGGTGCTGTAAATACCATAAGGAATGACACTGGTCTGTTGAAGGGATTTAATACAGACGGCAGGGGGTTTATGGAGTCATTAAAAGAGGCAGGGGTTGACCCGTTTGGAAAGGATATATTCATCATAGGTGCCGGAGGGGCGGCAAGGGCTATAGGTTATTACCTTGCTCAGAGGGCATTGAGACTCTATATCTTTGATGTTGATTCCGCTAAGAGCCTGCCGCTTGTGAGAGATCTTAAGAAGCTGAACAGAGAGGTTTTTGCAGTGGAGGACAGGGATAGTATACGTTCATCTGATATAGTTATTAATGCAACCCCCCTTGGTCTGAAAAAGGATGACCCGCTTCCGCTGCAGATGGACCTCCTCCGGAGAGAACAGGTTGTTTGTGACCTTATTTACTGGGATACCCCGCTCATAAGGGGTGCAGGAGAGAAGGGGTGCAAGACTGTTAACGGCCTTGGAATGTTGCTCTGGCAGGGGGTGTTAGCTTTTCAGATATGGACAGGTATTATCCCTCCGGTTGACTTGATGCGAGAGGTTTTAGTCAGGGGAATGGAAGGCCGGGAATAATACCCCGCCGTTTTAGCGGCGGGGAGTGCTGTAATTTTCCATGGTTATTTTTTTGCGGGTATTGCTTCAATAAGGGTCAGGCTGTACTTTTCGTGCTGAAAAGGATGAATTGTAGGGAAGTTTGAGTAGAGCCAGCTTTTAAATATCTCCTTGTCTCCCTCATAAACTGTAATATGGACTGCCGGATTTTTGAGTTCGTCCGAAGCCGATGTTATGCTCAGTCCATCCATTCTGAAATCGGGCAGAAAATCTCCAATCTTGATCTTTATATTCGAGTTTGGGATTGTGTACTCAGAGCCAAGCTTTATAGTGACCACTTCCTTTTTGTTTGAAGTCTTATCAAGTATCTCTATTTTAACGGCCTCCCATTTGCCCTTGACAGAATCCGGGACAACAATCCTGGTCTCCCCCTTGGGCATCATTGATTCCCCTTTAGGCATCATTGTTTCATGAGCTGGTGCCTGAGCCTGTTGTACAGGCTCTTCTTTCTTTTTACATGCCCCAAAAGATAACAGTAATCCGATTCCTGCAGCTATAGCGATTATCCTGATTTTCATGTCTCCTCCTATAGAGATTAGATGTTAAATTAGAGTCAGATTTTAGCACGTTATTTAATAATTTATCAATCCTGAATCACAAGCGTGAATTGCTGATATGCCCGGCTTTCTCCCCGTGCCCTCGAGGTGTTATAATAAAAAATGGTTTTATAACAGAATAACCTTTTTATATTAAGGATATGATGAAGGAATTGAGGATTACAGCGGGTACGGCAAAGGGAAGAAGGCTGAAGGCCGTTGCTGTCTCGGAAGGGTCACCTCTAAGGCCGACAGCCTCAAAGGTGAGGGAGGCTCTTTTTAATATAACAGGCCCCGGGATTTGTGGTGCAAGGTTTCTTGACCTTTACGCCGGTACAGGTGCCGTAGGCTTTGAAGCACTAAGCAGGGGGGCTGGATTTGTTGTATTTGTTGAGATAAACCCCGTCAGGGTAGAACTTATAAGGAAGACCGGCCTGGAACTTGGTTTTTTGACACGTATGAAGGTTTACAGGATGCAAGCCTTTGAATATCTCAAAAAGGCCGAAGACTATGGTGACACCTTTGATTTTATCTTTATAGACCCTGCATATCAATCTGACGAAGTGATGAAGGTCTTGCCATTCATTGCAGAGGGAGGGATGCTGAATGACCGGGGAATGGTTATGGTAGAGCATTTCTCCGGAAAGTTGCTCCCGGAATCAGTGGGGGGGTTGAGGCAGAAGAAGAGATATATTTACGGGGATACCGTCTTGACGACATTTAAGTCTGAACCAGAGATAAACGGTTATTGGAAGGAGTTTGAATGAAAAGAATTGCTATCTGTCCGGGAACATTTGATCCCATCACCAATGGGCATATTGATATAGTCATGAGGAGTCTCAGTATCTTTGATGAGATTGTCGTTGCTGTTGCCCCGAATCCCAAGAAGACGCCTCTTTTTGAAGTTGAAGACAGGATGGACCTGATTCGGGAGTCTTTTAAGACCCTGGAACGGGTTACAATTGAATCATTTGACGGGTTACTGGTAAATTATGTGAAACAGAAAGGCGGGGTTGCCATTGTAAGGGGACTCAGGGCAATTTCGGATTTTGAATATGAGCTGCAGATGGCCCTGATGAACAGGAGGCTTGATTCCGGAATCGAGACGGTCTTCATGATGCCCAGTGAGGAGTACTCTTTTTTGACCTCAACAATGATAAAGGAGATTGCCTCCTTTGGCGGGTCTGTCAAAGGGCTTGTGCCTGAAATTGTTGAGAAGGCGCTGAGTGAAGTATTTAAACTCAAATAGATGACTGATGGCGTAAGACTTAAGATATGTGAAACCTTTGTCAGCATACAGGGTGAGTCGAGTTATGCCGGGCAGCCCTGTTTTTTTGTTAGACTGACAGGATGTAATCTCCGGTGTCATTGCTGTGATACCACCTATGCCTACTCTGATGGTAAAGAGATGGATATAGGGGAAATTCTGTCCGGAGCAAGAGACTCAGGGGTAGGGCTGGTTGAGGTTACCGGAGGTGAGCCCTTGCTGCAAAAAGGTACTCCCGCACTTATAAAGAGTCTGTGCGATGAGGGTTTCAGCGTGCTGGTAGAGACTAATGGTTCAATGAAGATTGATGGCATAGACAGCCGTGCAGTGGCTATCCTTGACATAAAGACACCGGGCAGCGGTATGGCAGAGGAGATGTTCTTTGGAAACCTTGAGATACTCAGACCCCATGACGAGATAAAGTTTGTTATTGCAGACAGGGCTGACTATGTCTGGACAAAGGGTGTTATCGAAAAGTTCGGACTTGCGGGGAGAAATATCCTCCTTTCCCCTTCATTTGGCCTGCTTGCCCCTGAGGTCCTTGTTGGATGGATAATTGCGGACTGTCTGAACGTGAGATTAAACCTGCAATTACATAAATATGTATTTGGCGACAGGAGAGGGGTTTGACGCTTGCTTACTCTTTCTTTTTTGCCTCAAAAAGACTTTTTACTTCATCCATGAGTTCATTTATGTCCTTAAACTGCCTGTAAACAGAGGCAAACCTGACATATGCAACCTTGTCAAGTTCCTTTAGGGCATTCATAACCTCTTCCCCTATCCATGTGCTCTGTATCTCTTTTACCCCCAGCTCAAGGAGTTTCTTTTCAATTCCGTCTACTATTCCTTCAAGGGTTTCAGTTGAAATGGGTCTCTTTTCACATGCCTTTTTCAGACCTGACAGTATCTTGTATCGCTCAAAAGTCTCTCTGCGGGCATCTTTTTTAACCACCATCGGCAAAACATCCTCTATCCGCTCATACGAGGTAAAACGGCGTTCACACCCAAGACATTCCCGCCGCCTCCGTATGAGGTCCCCCTCCTTACTCATTCGTGAATCTATAACCCTGTCATCTAAATTTCCGCAGAATGGACATTTCATGGTTTTGACTCCGATAAGACAGTTTTAAAAATAATTAACCACAGAGACACAGAGCCACAGAGAAAGACAGAATAGAATTTCTGGACACTGATTGCACAGGTTTTTTGAGATTTACTGCTCTTAACTATATAATTTCAGGGATTTAAGTTAGAATTTTGTTGAAATCTCAGTGTCTCAGTGTCTCTGTGTTATTTATACCAAGGTAGTTATCTATCATCATTTCAGTAAATGGGGAACTTGTTACAGAGGGTAAGCACACGTTCCTTCAAGACCCTAAGCTCCTCCTCATTCTTTGAATTATTAATAACCTCATCAATAATCGCGGCAATCTCTGCCATCTCTTCCTCAGCCATTCCCCTGGTAGTTACACAAGGGGAGCCAAGCCTTATTCCACTGGTTATTGTAGGTGGTTTTTCATCATAGGGTATCGAGTTTTTATTCACGGTTATTCCGGCTATATCAAGGCTTGTCTCGGCTTCCTTGCCTGTGATGCCCTTCCCTGTAAGGTCAACAAGCATCAGGTGGTTGTCGGTTCCGCCCGAGACTATATCAAAACCCCTTTGAACAAGCTCTGCAGAGAGCCTTTTGGCGTTGTCAACGACTCTTCTCTGATAGCTTTTAAACTCCCCGGTCAGTGCCTCTTTAAAGGCAACCGCCTTTGCAGCAATGACATGGACAAGAGGGCCGCCCTGCGTACCTGGAAATATCATTTTATCTATTTTTTTTCCAAACTCCGACTTGCACATAATCATCCCACCACGGGGCCCCCTGAGGGTCTTGTGGGTGGTTGTTGTGACAAAATCCGAGTAGGGAAATGGTGAGGGATGTACTCCGGCGGCAATAAGTCCGGCAATGTGGGCAATATCAGCAAGCAGGTAGGCGCCTACCTCGCTGGCTATGTCGGCAAATGCCCTGAAATCAATAGTCCTTGAGTATGCGCTTGCCCCTGTAATTATAAGTCCCGGACGATGCTTCCTTGCAATGTCCCTGACTTCATCCATACCAATATAGCCGTCTTTATTTACTCCGTAGGTTACCGGATTGTATAAAAAACCTGAAAAATTTACAGAGGCTCCGTGAGAGAGGTGCCCTCCATGGTTCAGGCTCATTCCAAGTACAGTATCTCCAGGCTTAAGGACAGAGAAGTAGACGGCCATATTGGCCTGTGTCCCTGAGTGGGGCTGTACATTAATGTGCTCAGCTCCAAAGAGCTCCCTCGCCCTCTGAATTGCGAGGTCCTCAACCTGATCGGCAAATTCGCAGCCTCCATAATAGCGTCTTCCAGGATATCCCTCAGCGTATTTGTTTGTGAATACAGAACCCTGAGCTTCAAGGACTGCCTGTGAGGCATAGTTTTCCGAGGCAATAAGAAGTATCTTGTTTTTTTCTCTCTCTGTCTCGTTAATAACTGCATCATAGACAGCGGGGTCAACAATTTTCAATGATTCAAGACTCATCTCTGCTCCTTCATCACTCTTTGTTTCCTTCGTTGAGTTTTGTTTCTATTTTTGAAATCTTTTCAAGTCTCCTTGAATGCCTCTGTCCTTCAAAAGGGGTTTCAAGCCATATCTTTACTATCTCCGCAGCAATCTCATCATCTATTATTTTTGCACCAAGGACAAGAACATTTGAATCATTATGAAGACGGCCCATCCTGGCAGTAAGGGGGTTGTGGCAGAGTGTTGCACGGACACCCGGAAATTTATTGGCTACAATTGACATGCCGAGTCCTGTGCCGCATATCAGGATGCCCCTTTCAATCTCTCCTGAAGCGACAGCATCTGATACCCTTTCACCATAATCAGGGTAATCAACAGAGCAGTTATCACCTGTTCCATAATCCCGGGTATCTATCCCGAATCTCTGGAGCAGTGTTTTAATGCTTTCCTTTAGTTCCAGACCAGCGTGGTCACAAGCAATGGCAATTTTCATTGAAGACATAATATTTTTTAGTGTTCTGTTTCTGGTGTCATTTTGAGGTTTATAGACAACGACACTGGAAATTATCATAAATAACCAAAAGCATTGAAGTCAAGAAAAGAAATATTGTATAATTTATATTCAATCCGGAGAATGGACAAGAGACTGTGTTAAAGTACCTCCTGATGTGGGTTCGCTGATTTCCCGGCAGTAACCAAATAATTTCGTGAAACGTCTCTATTTGTCACCCTGAACTTGTTTCAGGGTCTCATAAATTCGAGGATTTACACAAGAAACAAAAAAATAAATATTAAAGAGGGAGATATATATATGACTGAAAAAGGAAAGGTTTACCTGATTGATGTCACCAACCGCGATGGTGTTCAGACATCGAGGATTTTGCTTCCAAAACTTTCAAAGACCATGATAAACCTCTATCTTGACGAGATGGGAGTTTATCAGAGCGAGGTTGGTTTTCCAACCCTGAAACATGAGATAAACTATATCAATGCTAACATAGAGCTCGCACGTCTGGGACGGATAAAGACCCTCCACCTTGAGGGATGGTGCAGGGCTGTTCCTGAGGACGTGGAACTCTCTTTCAAAAACTGTCCCGGACTGAAACATATAAATATCTCGATCTCGACTTCCGAGATAATGATACAGGGAAAATTTCAGGGGAGAAAGGTTTTTAAGGACCTTCTGAAGACAACGATTGAGGCCTTGAAGACTGCAAAGGCCCTTGGTGCCGAGACAGTCGGTATTAATGCAGAGGATGCTTCAAGGACGGAGCTGGAGCGTCTTATAGAATTTGTCATTGCCGGTAAGGAGGCTGGGGCTGACAGGTTCCGTTACTGTGATACCCTTGGCGCAGATGACCCCATAACGATTTATGAGCGGATTAATGCCCTTTCTGCTGCCACAAAGTTTCCGATAGAGATGCACTGTCATAATGACCTTGGTATGGCCGAGGCTGTCTCCGTTGCAGGGGCAAGGGCAGCGATAGAGAGCGGTATGCATACTTACATAAACACTACAATAAACGGTTATGGAGAGAGGGCCGGCAATGCCGACCTGGTATCCACCATGCTGGCATTGAAGTTCTCAACGGGTCTCAGGGAGAGGGCGCCCCTTGACGAACGGGTCAATCTGAAGATGGCCTGGAGGATAGCAAAGTATGCCTCCTATGCCTTTAACATACCCATACCGATTACACAGGCCGGTGTTGGCGCCAATGCCTTTGCCCATGAGTCCGGTATTCATGCTGACGGTGCATTGAAGGACAGGCGTAATTATGAGCTCTATGACCCTGAAGATGTCGGCAGGGGAGAGCCTGACCTGCTTCAGTCAGGTAGAGTGATTACTACAGGGGCCTATGGTGGAGTCAAAGGCTTCCGCCATGTCTATGACGGGCTGGGTATCCATTTTAAAAGCGATGAAGAGGCAAGGAGGGTACTCGAGCTGGTACAGTATGCAAACCTCCATACCCAGAAACCACTGACTGATGATGAGTTGAGGTTTATTGCTTCCTATCCTGACGTGGTCAAGAAAATTCTGACGGTGAACTTCTGATGCACAGGATAACACTTATTCCGGGTGATGGAGTTGGACCTGAGATAACAGAGGCTACTGTCAGGGTTATAGAGGCAACCGGTGTTCCTATAGAGTGGGATGTGCAGGAGGCTGGTGAGGATGTTTATCAGAGCGAGGGAACTCCCCTTCCCGATCGTGTTATTGAATCTATAAGAAAGAACAGGGTTGCCATCAAGGGGCCTGTTACCACACCTGTCGGCAAGGGGTTCAGGAGTGTCAATGTTACATTGAGACAGACCCTAGACCTCTATGCATGTCTGAGGCCCTGCAGGGCTTTTAAGGGTGCACGGACCAAATTCGAAGGGCTAAACCTTGTAGTCGTAAGAGAAAACACCGAAGACCTCTATGCCGGCATCGAGTTTGCCAAGGGTTCTCAGGAGGCATTGGGGTTGATCGACTACATTGAGAAGGCCGCTCAGAAGCGGATAAGGGAAGATTCCGGGATAAGTATCAAGCCTATATCCGTGTTTGGTACGGAGAGAATAGTGAGGTTTGCCTTTGAGTATGCCAGGGCCAATGGAAGGAAAAAGGTTACTGCTGTGCACAAGGCGAATATTATGAAATTCTCTGACGGGCTTTTTCTTGATGTGGCAAGAGAGGTCGCGGCAGATTACCCGGATATCGGGTTTGAGGACAGGATTATTGACAATATGTGTATGCAGCTTGTTCAGAAACCTGAATTATATGATGTCCTTGTCCTGCCGAACCTTTACGGGGATATCGTTTCAGATCTTGCCGCCGGTCTTATCGGGGGACTGGGTCTTGCGCCCGGGGCCAATATAGGTAAGGATATAGCGGTTTTTGAGCCAACCCATGGCAGTGCACCCAAATATAAGGGACTGAACAAGGTAAATCCCCTTGCCATGATCCTCTCAGGAGTGATGCTGCTCAGGCATATAGGCGAGCGTGAGGCTGCCGTGCGGCTTGAGACGGCCGTTGCTGAGATTATAGAGGAAGGCAGGAGCGTGACCTATGATATGAAACCTGCTGCTGATGACCCCACTGCTGTCGGGACCTCAGAGGTGGCGGATGCAATTATTGAGAAAATGGCACGGTGAAATGTACAGGAAGTTGTAAACACAGAGACACAGAACATATATAATATTCCATTTATCATTTATCATTTTTTTCTGTCGGTTGTTTGTTCTTTCAATAGTAAATGAAAAATAGCAAATGACAAATGATAAATATTCCGGGTAGATAGAGAATGAGAAAATTGGTTACAGTTATAGGGGCTGGAAATGTGGGAGCTACGCTTGCACAGCTTATTGTGCAGTCGGGCCTGTCTGATGTTGTTCTGTATGATATTGTTGAGGGGATGCCTCAGGGCAAGGCCCTGGACATGATGGAGGCATCTCCGTTGTGGGATGTCAGCGTTAATATAAGGGGAGTAAACGATTTAAAGGATATTGCCGGCTCTCATATAGTCGTAATTACTGCAGGGGCGGCAAGAAAGCCCGGCATGTCAAGGGATGACCTTTTGAATATAAATGCCGGTGTTGTCAGGACTGTCAGTAAGGGGATTGCAGAATATTGTCCTGGGAGCATTGTCGTTGTTGTGACAAACCCTATGGATGTAATGGCCCAGTTATGCCGGGCAACGACCGGTTTCCCTGCTGAGAGGGTTATGGGAATGGGTGGTGTCCTTGATTCGGCAAGGTTCAGGACTTTTGTTGCAGAAGAATTGGGTGTTTCGCCTCAGGATGTTGAGGCACTTGTATTGGGTGGTCACGGGGACCAGATGGTTCCCATGCCGAGGTATACTACGGTAAGGGGGGTGCCGATAACAGACCTGCTCCCTGCCGTGAAGATCGAATCATTGAGTGAGAGAACAAGAAACGGTGGTGCAGAGATAGTTGCGCTCCTTAAAACCGGGAGTGCGTATTATGCACCGGCAGCCTCTGCCTTCCAGATGGTCAGGGCTATACTGCTTGACGAGAAGAGGGTGGTGCCGGCAGCAGTCCGTCTAAACGGTGAATACGGAATTGACGGCCTGTATGCAGGTGTGCCTGTTGTTCTTGGCTCTAAGGGTGTAGAGAGGATTATAGAGCTTCAGCTTGAAGCGGATGAGAAGGCTTTTTTTGAAAGATCGGTTCAGGCTGTAAAGGGACTTATTGAGAAGATAGGATTGATGATTGACGATTGACCATTTTCGATTGAGTATTGATTATTTCTCTGCGAACTCCGCGCTCTCTGCGTGAAAAAAATCAGTATTTATAATAAACGTTTTATGTCTGTAAGAATCTGTGGCTAACGAAAAAATGAGGAGGAATTGGTATATGGAGAGGACGCTTTCAATTGTTAAGCCTGATGGGGTCAAGAATAATTTCATTGGAGATGTGGTTGGCAGATTTGAGAAAAACGGATTAAGGGTTGCAGCTCTCAAGATGATAAGGATGAGCAGGGATGAGGCAAAGGGTTTTTATATAGTCCATAAGGAGAGACCGTTTTATGAGAGCCTTACTGATTTCATGTCTGAAGGGCCCATTGTTGTGATGGTACTGGAGGGTGAGGATGCCATATCAAAGGTGAGGGGCATCATGGGAGCTACAAACCCAAAAGAGGCTGACCAGGGGACGATAAGGGCAGATTTGGCATCTGATATAGAGAGGAATATAGTCCATGGCTCTGACTCCCCGGAGTCCGCAAAGTATGAGATTGGCTATTTTTTCTCTTTCCTTGAGATTGTTAATACCGGGAAATAAGATAAAAAAAGAACCCCTCCCCCCTATGAAGGGAGGGGTTTTATAAGGAGGAGGTTTGGGGTTGAAGCCACTTTATGCTACCGAATTCCGCCTCTTTTGAAGCGCTGTATATAGTTGTAAGGCTTAATCGGAGCGTCAAGTTCAAACTCTTTAATCTCGCCTGTTGACGTCTGTGCAAAACCTTTAATGGTACCTTTTTTGGTTATCATTCCAACTATGCTCGACGGTGCGCCCCTGCCTATGTCCTTTCTCCTGTCAACAGTGGGCTTGCCGGTTCCCTTGTCTTCCACAAATACATGACTTCTGAAGGCGGTTCCTGTCTCATAATATACAACGTAAACATTGCTCTCTCCTTCAGGAGAACACAGATTGGTGTCAGGCAGGTAAGTTGCCCAGGCAACGAGACCTCCCATGACCAGGGGTTTTACAAAGTTCCTCTCTCCGGAGATCGGGAAGTCTATATACCACCCATCGGATGAGTTAATTTTACTGATTAGTTCCGTCCAGTTGGAAGCACCTGAAACCCCTGCTATGGTGCCGCCTCCTACAGAGACAACAGCACTGCTTACATTGAGCAGGTTTCCCAGGGAGACAGTATCGGTACATGAGTAATTGTCGGAGATCCAGGGTTTACAGATGTCCTTTATTCCGTAAAAAGCCTGCTGGTCGGTGTTTTCCTTGTCTGACTGGTCAAGGAATTTGCCGGTGCCGAAGAATACCCACAGGTTGCCGTCTCCATCCAGTGATGCAGAGGGTGAAGCTGTCACAGGTCTACCCGGGTTATAAAGTGTTGAGAGGTTCCAGGTAGCGGGATCCGAGCTATTTTGTGTTACCAGCCTTAACATCTTCCCCTGCCACGCGTTTCCCTGTTCATATGCCGTGCCGATATAAACCACGTCGGAAGTTTGATCGTTGTTTACATCTACTGAAATGGCGTCTGCCATAAAGGAATTGTTATTCCCTGAAGGGATTTTTTTCCAGTAGTTGTTTGAGAGATTCCAGTCGGAAACCACGCCGTATGTCCCTGTTAAATCAAGGATATAGACTGAGCCTTTGGTGCTGCGGGAACATTTGACATTTGTTGTCGGCCCCGAGCCGAAGACGGTGAACCATTTATCAGCGCCTACTTTCACGATAGCGGGATAGACGGAAGTAAAGCCGAGGTTGTCATCGGTGAACGTCCACAGGAGCGTTGGTTCCTTTTCAGGGTCAGTGATATCCAGCGCAAAATATGTTGACCTGAAGGTCCTGTTTTCCGTGCCTGATCCAAAATCGTCTGTTACACATATAGGCTTGCCTCCATATCGCATTCCGCCTATAAGGATTGTACCCCATCCGCCGGGATGGGCATCGTCAGTAGGGTCAAAAATCCTGACATCGGCAATCCTTGGTTTCAGATCCACGTAATAGACATGAGTATAGTCAGGATCAGTGAGCCACTTTAGCTGGGGCAGCAGGTCCCTTGGGATAAATGACCATAGTTCTTCGCCAAGATTGTAAGTGCCTGATGAGCATTCCGAATCGCTGATGATTCCGTCGCTGTTGCCGTCACCACCAATACAGAATTTATTGATATTCTCACCGGCGTCGTTTTGCAGGTCATAAAACCCTCCGTTAAACGCATGGAGCATACCGTCATTGGCACCTGCATAGACAACCGTCCTCCGGTTATAGTATTTATTCCTGAATGCTGCATATGTATTGTCATAAATATAAAACTTCTCGTTGGGCCGTGCCACACTTGTAGGTGTAGAATAGATTATATCCCCTAACTTCCACGTTGCGGTGTTCCCGTCAATGGTGCGTGTCCGTGACCTGTATCCGTCAGGATGGCCGGAGTCGGTTACGCCGTTGAGGTCGTCTCCACGTATCCAGTTGATAATATTTTCTGCCTCTGTGTTGTCTGCCGCCCTCAGGAACGGCCTTAGGGTGGAGGCGTTGGATGCAGAGAAGCCGTTTGTAAGGAGTGTTGAGCCGTCCTCTGTGGTGTAGATTTTCCTGTCAGCAGGGTCTCTTTCAAAGAGAAGCATTCCCGCCTCCCACAACGGGGTTATATCATTAAACTCTATAGAGTCAACTTTCAGGTCGTTGGTGCAGGTATCGGTATTGATCCTGCCGTCACCATCCGAGTCAATGCAGTCAAAAAAGCCGTTTTCATCTGCATCGCTAAACCGGTCTACCATAACCTTCTTTTCTGTCTCATTAAACCATGTCCGTATTATTAAATCTGTTCCGAGATCAAGGCTCTTGTTTCCATTCGTATCTTCTCTCAGATTTCCATAAGCATCAATCGATAACCCCTGTAGATAGCCAAGCCACTTTACCTCATTGAGTCCCTCCATCTTTGATGGATAGAAATAAGCCTGGTAAACCGCACCTTCACCTTCGCCTGTTGTTGTAAGCACGCTTACCGCAGTTCCTGAAAGGACGCGGCTAAGTATACCGGTGAGTGCATTAATAAGGGCATTTTCAAGGGCATATCCTTCCTGGGCCTCAAAATAATTGTCAGGGTCTCCATCTCCGTTTTTGTCATACTCCTCGGGAATATCCGGGAGGAAGTTTCCGTTCAGGTCTTCGAACCCGCCGTTTTTTGCCGCCTGTTTCAGAAGCTGGCGGCCGTCAGGGGATCCCCCGCTGAAGGCTGCATATACGAAATATGATGTAATATACTGGTCTCCTTCCAGGTCGGGTCTCAGATCCCTGTACTTACCGTTTGAGACATCAGTACGGCCCCAGAGGGCAATGTCGTCTATGTAGTGTGAACCCTTTGATGACCAGAAATAATCCGGCCCGGCCCACGGGGGTACCGGGGCTGATCCGTCTGTATAGTCCGGATAATATCCCTCTATTCCTGATGGTAACATCAAGTCATATGTCGGCTCTCCATCTGTAATAACAAGGACAAAACTCTTTGCACACCAGACATAATCTGCCTGTGCACCTGTTCCCGTGCCAAAATTAAACGGGTCTGCAGTAGCGCCCACTCTGTATGACTTGCTGTTGGATGTATAATATCTCGGGCCGGTATCACCGGTTGTGCTGTCCTGGGCAAAATACCCTGTTGCGGTCCAGAGCGCCTCGGCCAAGGGCGTCCATGTGCTTGGACGCTCATTCTCTATGGCAGTGATCATGCTGCTTGGAAGACCGTCATCGATCTCGGTCTTTATGCGTCCGCCCTGCGAGGTGTTAAAGAACTCAAGTCCCCACCTCACCTTGTCCTGCAGTGTTTGTAAAACCCCGAGGGGCTCGTCGGACAGATGTACCTTGACATTAAATACATAGCCGTTAGTGACCAGTTTACTGTAAGAGCAATCTCCGTCGGAGGGGCCGACCCCGAATTTTGAAACACTGCTTGACCCCCGGTTGAACCTGAAACATCTCTCCCCGCCGTAGGGAGTATAATCCCCGGCATCGCTGTACCGTTTCAGGTATCCCCTGCCATCATAATCAGCCTGTTCACTAAAGAGGTCGTGGGGGTTTCCCTGTCCTGACCTTGAAACGGCCTTTCCCCCTACAAGAACCTTTCTGGCAATATCGACTCTTCTCATTGTGAGCCAGTTCAGGAAATTACCGTCCCACTCACTTGATGTCTTTACACGGTCTGATTTGTTTCCTGTCTCATCGAACCTTGAGTTTTGATACGTGTACCATTTTTCAGGATTGAAATAACCGTAATAGGCTGTTCCCGGGACGAAACCTTCGCTGACATCAGAGCCGTTGAAGTCATAGGCAAAGAAGAACATGGAGCCGGAGTTGTCGAGCAGGATAAGCACGTTGGGTTTCACAACACTTCCAATAAACGGCGGATAGGAAGTGTAGTCGCCAGGGGTCGGGACAGTGCAGGATGCTGAGAATGCCTGCCCCTGAAAAACCATAAGGCTCATTATCGAGACTGAAATCGCAAGCCATATTTTATTTAAATATTTCATGTCAGTTCCTCACAACCATTGCCTTAATTTCTGCGGCACATGTATCTTTTAAAGTGACCGTTACTGTTTCAACAGCAATCAGGCCATCCGTACTTGCCTCTTCCTCCGCATCAATGGATTCGGATATTTTGTAATCGTCGCAGAGTTCGATCTTTTTACCATCTACAACTATAAAATCCTTTCCATATCCTGACAGATTGCCTGTTATGGTCTCCTCTCCCATGGCAGGGGAGAAGGTTATAAACAGGATTAAAAACATGGTTGTTATCACGAGTAATTTTTTCATGGTCCCTCCTCTTGGATGTTAATCACACCAACCTACGAGGAAATACACTGCACCGACTCTGGTTTCAGAGCCTGATGCTCCCCTGCTTGTTGCGTTAATTATGTAGTTCTTTCTTACAATCGGTGGTCCCCCTTCTTCGAGTGCATAACCAGGACCTGGGTCACCAGCACTGACATAATCAACATCAACACTGACATTATTATTGCCTCCTATACTAACCGGAAAATTTTCAGTGTCGGGATTCAGTTGAGATACGCAGTTTCTTTCAGCCCTTAAGTCCTGCATTCTGTCACTCAGCTCAGCCTGTGGAATATCTGTGAATTCAAGATTATCGGTATTTCTCAATATCGGCTCAGTCAGCTCTATCCCTGAATCAGCAGCAGAGAGGCCAATCTCCCTGAGCCTCGTGTTCCCTGCAATCATGACTTCTGTCGTGGATGTCGAGATTGCCAGAATCCCGATAGCTGTTAAAGCCAGTAGGGAAAGAAGGGAGATGATCAGGATGAACCCATCTGCTCCCTTAAATGTATCACTTGAGGTTATGTTCCTCTGTCTATTTTTCATTACAGGTTCCTCACAGCAACTTCCATCTGCCACCATCTCCTTCTCAGAGCGTCATTGGTGGCAGGCAGGTTACGGTTTTCTATTGTTTGGGGCGGGTTGCCCAGTCCCTGAAAATTCGGGTCAGGCCGTGCTGTTGATGCAAGGATATTTACCCTGACCGTATTACTATTCACCAAAGCAAATTGCAGATCTTCAATGTTTTGAGCAATTATATCAATGTCAGGGTCAGGATCGTTTAATCTCCTGACCCTCTGTAATTCGTTTCCGACTACCCGATAGGTGTAGTCCTCAATCAGGTAAACAGGCACTCCCTCGCCGTCGTCACAGTTGCCGTTAGCGTTTAAGTCAGTATACAACGGGAAGGATTCGCCTACACGGTCCTGTAATTGTATCCTGAACTCTGCACCGCCACCTGAAGTAACTATTCCGTACCTGATACCTGCTATACTGATGTTCCTCTTGTCAGTGGTGTTTATATTATCCAGCCCCTCACTGCCTTCAGGCGGTACGAGTCTGAGGGTGGTATCATCCGGGCTTATGGCATTACCATTGCCATTGCTGCATAAGGTCCCGGCTTTTCTGAAGGCTCCTATCAAGGTAATCTGATCAGGGGCGCTGGCATTATCTGTAAGGGTAAGCACCTGTGTGAAGCCGTTTATGTTGAATGCCCCGTTTTCCAGCAGGCCAAAGCCTGTCTCTCTGAGGTCGTTGGCAATTATGTTGAGAGATATCCTGGATGTAGAGTTCAACTCAGTGACCTGGTCCTGTGCAGTAAAGGAACGCTGCTGGGATATATATGACGAATATATAGCGCCTGTTATTATCAGGCTGATGACTATAACGACCAGCAGTTCAACAAGTGAATAGCCGTTTTGTCCCGTGCACTCAGATTGTTTTTTATGGTGTTGCTGTTTCATCCCATTTAACTCCATTTAGTGTGACTGTATGATTGCTGCCGTTTTTGTCGGTCCAGCATACCCTGACTGCAAGTGCCTTTACATTGTTCATCCCGGCACCGCCGGCACACGCGCCCGGAGGGGCAGGGGTACAGAGAAGTGCAGTGGGAATCGGGTCGTTTATGTCCACGCTCCTGCAATCATCCTCAACCCACCATATCCTGGTAAAAGTCATTCCTCCTGCTCTTGTTACAGGGTCGTAGTCAGCGTCTCCTGAACCTACAGGGTTCTGCAGGATTGTGTCGTCTTCCGGTGTCGGATGAGTGCCGGCCACAAATATGCTGTTGACGGTACCTGTATCGTCTCTGACAGGAGTAGACCGCATCTTTTCCAATAATTCCTGGCCCAATTCCGATGCAATCTGTGTCTCTCTTCCGAATGCATTGCCTGCCACTGCCATATACTGCATCATGGCAACGCTTGTCAGGCCGACTGTCAGGATTACAATCGCCACAAGGACCTCAATAAGGGTAACCCCTTTTTTGTTTGTGATTGGTGATGAATATGAATTAAATTGTTTTTCCATCGTTTTCTCTATATGCGTGTGAGCTATGTTTACAGTAGGCGGAGTTGCAAAATCAATACCAAAATAAATTTACTTGTTTTTCGGGGGGTTTGTTGTTGCAGCAAAAAGAATTATGGAATCTGATTCATAGTTTGTGTAAACGGTTGTCAGGAGGAGAATGACAGGTCGTTCAGTCATTCTCCTCCTTTTCCCCGTCTTCCCGGATATGGATTAAGCTTATTTTTCCTGACAGGTACCTGTTTTAAAGCCTACGATACCGCTCTGTAATGAAAAGGGCGCTTTTATTTCGATTCCAGGGATATTTCCCAATGAGGTCTGGGCAAGCGCTTTGAGTGAACCACCCCTTGTAACCATTGCGCTGACACTTGCAAAACCCTCTCCGAGTTGTTGTTCCCTTCCAACAGTGGCAGGTTCAGTCGCTATCTCGTCTGTAAAGACATAGTCCTTATAGGCTGTGCCTGTTTCGTAATAGACGGCCCAGAGGTATCCATTTCCCTGGCTATCACTGCAGAGGTCTTCTTCCGGTATGTATGAGGTGAAGATGACGAGGCCTCCGAGTACAACAGGTTTTGCGAATGAACGCTCACCTTTGAGACTTTCATGTCCCGCAACAGAGGGGAAGTTTATGACCCAGCCGTTCTTCGTGTTTATAGCATGTAAGAGGTCACACCATTCAATAGCGGTTGTATCACCACACGTACTGCCTGAAATTGTTGTCCCAGTTGCAGTGATATTTGTAGCGCCAACATCGACTGTTACACCGGATACATCAAGGAGGTTTGTTTCTGAGACAGCAGCGGTGCAAGCGTAATCCTTCCAGGGCTGGCATATCTCTTTTATGCCGTAAAATGCCTGGGCATCATTGCTTAACTTGTCATCGGAGCCAATGAACTTGCCGGCTCCGAAAAAGACCCACATATTTCCTTTTTTATCGAGTGCTACGGATGGCGCGGATGTTATCGGCTTATAACCGGAGGTGGAGATAAGGGTTGAAAGTTTCCACTCATTGAAGACATCGGTGCTGTTCTTTGTAACAAGCCTGTACATGTTGCCGCTGAGCTGATTATATCCCGTCCCTGCATCATAAGCCTCTCCTATATATCCAACATCGACCTTGTAATCAAGGTTGACGTCAACGGTGATGGGGTCTGTCATAAAGGCATTGCCGACACCTGTGTCAAAGGACTTCAAAAGGCTGCCGGTCTTAAGATCAACTACAAAGACCTTGCCTGTCTGGTCACTGCTTACATTGGAGCCTGCATCAAACTCAGTGGGGCCGGAGCCGACAATCATGACCCACAGATCTTTAGTATCGGTATTCACCCTTGCAACTGCCGGGTATGACATGGTAAGCCCGAGTCCCAGATCAGGGACACCATCAGCGTCTGAATCCTGGTCTGTAAAAGTCCAGAGGAGTTTTGGAGGGACCTCGGGGTTAGTTATATCAAGGGCAAAGTAGGCAGAGTAAAATGTTTCGTTGGTTCCGTTAATATCAGCGCTGATTTGTTTGCCCCCGAGTCTCATCCCTCCTATGAGTATGGTACCCCATCCAGAAGGATGTAATACATTAGACTGTCCATTAATGCAGTCTGCACTGGAATTGGTAGCATCGCAGAATATCCGGATATCGGTAACCTTGGGCTTCAGATCAACATAGTAGACATGGGTGTAGTTGGGATTTGTAAGCCATTTAAGGTGAGGAAGTAGCTGTTTTGGTATAAATCCCCAGAGTTCATCCCCGAGGGCGAGTTCCTTGCCGATAGGAGGGTATGTCCCGCCGTTTTCGTACTGGCCGGTAGCTGCGTTGTATTTGCCTCCGTTAAAGGCATGGAGCATTCCGTCATTGGCGCCGACATAGACAACATTCCTCCTGTCTTTATATGTTCGATAAAAGCCTGTGTAAGAGATGTCCCTGTAAAGCCTGTCGTAGTTTTCGCCGGGCAAGCCGACAGGTGTCGGTGATGAGTAAATGATGTCCCCTAATTTCCAGACCTTTCCGTTAATAGTCCTTGGCCTGTATCCGGGTATATCTTCGCCCTGAATGTATTTGATTATATTTGTGGCCTCTGCACTGTTTGCTGCTCTGAGATAATCATCCAGGCCATTGCCGTCCTTGAACTCAATGAGGCTCAATCCGTCTGTAGTGGTGTATATTAAACGGGGCAGGGTTGAAAGTTCCCTTTCCCGGAGTTTCTCCCCGGCCTCCCATAACGGGGTGTCCGAAACATTGCCATCAGTATCCACCTCCAATGCCTGCAAATAACCTATCCAGTCCCTTTTACCTTCAGGAAATGTCTTTTCAGGATAAAAATATGCCTGATAAACAATATTCCCCTCTCCGTTCCTCGAACCTGCAAGAGCGGGTGCAGTGCCTGATGCTGTTTGTTCGATAATTTTAAACAGCGCCTTTATCAGGGCTGCCTCAAGTTCATCTCCTGTTTTCGCTGCATAGAAATTGTCGTCAAAATCATCATTGTTAGTGTTGTACTCACTGGTCTGATCAGGCTCATTGTTGCTGTTCGAATCTATAAATCCGCCGTTCCTTGCCGCTCCGCCACCACCGCTTGAATAATCATTGGGAGAGGTGCCTGTACCGGAAGACCAGTTCAGTAGTCTTCTGCCATCAGGTGTGTTACTGCCAAAAGTTGCATATATAAAATAATGTGTGAGATATTGTCTTTCATTGTCAACAACGGCACTACCATCGGGATTCGTCTTATCACTGAGGTTTCTGAGGTCATTGGTATGACCATAGTAGGCAACATTGTCAATGTAATGTGATCCTTCGAGGTCCTGGTCCCAGAAATAGTTGAGAAGGGCACCGTCTACAGTGGTAGTTGTGTCTGCCCAGTCTGGTATTCCGGTTGATTTTTCATTAGCCGGACTATCGGCATAGGCTGAACCATAGCTTCTTAGTGCAGATGGAATTTCCAGGTCAGCAGTCGGTTCTCCATCTGTGATAGTAATGACAAAGCAACTGGCGCAGGGGACCCATCTTGTATCAGCAGCCGGATCAAGTGCATAGTTGAATGGATCGGTTTCATCGCTTACAGTATAGGACCCGGAAGAATTTGAAGTATATCGAGGCCCAGTACTGCCGGTGGTGCTGTCCTGAGCGAAGTATCCGGTTGCCGTCCAGAGTGATTCGGCAAGAGGTGTTGAGGGAGCTGAAGGACTGTTTGCGATGTTGTTTATTATGTCATCCTTTACTGCATCATAGTACCCAACCGGAACTACTACGGTTCCACCGTCTATCGGAATTATCGCCCCCCCACCAGAGGTGCCTGTCTCTCCCCTGCAATTACCGCCGCCGTTATCGTCAAATGTACCGTCGGTTATCAGTTCAAGACCCCATCTTACGCTGCTGCCGACTCTCTGAATTACCCCTCCGGGCTCTGAGCCCCTGTGTACAGTGACATAATGTGTAGTGGAATTAACGTTGAAATAAGCTATCGGCTCTGTTGACGTGCCTGTTGCATTATCAAAGGCGAATGTCAGGGGACAGTCACTGTAAGGTGTATAGTTTGCTGAATTGAGGTTTCCGTCTTCTGCAACACAAATTTTCTTTTCATACCCCTCAAGTTTAATGTGTGCCGCCTTTCCAATGAGGTCATGAGGGTGTCCACCGGTTATACCGGCCCTTGCCTTTGTTCTTCCGCCAATAAGTGCCTTCTTTATTATGTCGGACCGTCTCATGGTAAGCCAGTTCAGGAAGTTACCGTCCCACCACGCTGCTCCTGCAGGTTTGGAGTCACTGATTGTACTCTTATTGCCAACAGCCTCGAACTCGCTTACAGATGATGTGTACTGATACCATTTGTAAGGATCAAAGTAACCGTAATATTCTCTGTTTGGATAAAACCCTACACTTGTCGGGATAGCTGCACGTCCACCACTTGAAGTCCTTGCATTCCAGTTAAAATCATAGGCAAAGTAGTTCAGGGAAATCGAGGTGTCCAGATTGATAAGCACATTCGGCTTTATCAGCTTGCCGCCAAAGGGCGGATATGCAGTATATTGTGCAATTGAGGGAGAATCGTCTGAGAGTGCAAAGCTGGCGGAAGTGAGTATAAAGACCATAATTGTCATCAGGAAAAGGAGTTTCCTGAAAAATCTCCCTGTTATTTCCTTTCTTACATTTTCTGAAGCCTTCATTCTACCTCCTTCCTCCTGTAGTCTGTTATAAAGTCGAACAGTGTAAAATCCCCTGGTCCCCCTCTACAGAGGGGGACTCCTTAAAACCCCTTTTAAGGGGGCAGGGGGATTTCGTGTTGTCCCTTTGGTGAACTCTTAAGTTTTTTTAATGTTACTGGTTATAAAGCAATATCAATGCCTGAATTTTTTTGCTTATATTTCAGGATGTTGCAGGAAGGGTATATCCTTGGCAGAAAAAAATATGTAATCAGCTTCACAGATTGTGGAAGCAACTACCATAGAATTATCAGCAGAAAGCAGTTTAGGGGAAAGAACTGAGGTGAAAACCCCGGGTCCATTTGTAAAAAGTTGAAGATATTTGATCAGCCTGTACGTTCAAGAAAACCTATTGTGGTGCTAAAAGGCAGGATGATCTCACCGCCATGACCGTCTTTTACCGACACCGTTATGTCGTGCTCTCCTTCGTCATCAGGTGTTACCAGCCAGGTTATAACGCCGGTTTCGGGGTCGATCGTCATGCCCTCAGGAGCCTGCTTAAGGGTATAGGTGAGCGTGTCGCCGTCTGGGTCAAATGCTTTGATTTTTGCCGAGTAGACAGAGCCGTTAAATTCTGTTTCCAGTTCATCAGAGACGACCGGTGCGGAATTGGCAACACGGCTTTCAAGAATTATTGCACGGCCTCTTGTTTCGCCGTCAGATGGGGTTATTTTTACAGAGACCCTGTCGCCTCTTTTTATAAGATTGCCGTTCAATATCCCGGGGTCGTCAAGTGCCTGTTGCGGTATGATCTCACCATTTATAAACCACTCGTAATCAACGGTTACGTTATCACCGTCTCCGTCAAATGTCTTTATTTTAACGTGCAGGTCGTTCCCTTTTCGGGGTGGGCTGGGCAGGAGTGCGGCTGACTGGATCTTGGGTTGGATGTTGGCAATAACCAATGGGTCGGAAAGACATTCACCGAGGTCTTTAGTTGAGACCCTTACTCTCACCTCATCGTGCTTTCTGAGTCCGGAGTATTTGAGAACAAGGCCATTGGCCCCTGTGATCTCTGTATTGTTTACAAACCACTGGTAGCTCAGATCCCGGGGATTTGCTCCCCTTACGTACACTGTGATTGAGTTTTTCCTTGTTGCGTCCTCAGGAATTAAATTAATCGTGTAAGGACATTTTTTTTGAGGCTGTGACGCTTGTACAGCTTTTTCCTGCTCTGCATTTCCACAGGATATTATCAATAAAAGTGTTAGCGCCAGTACTATTGGTTTCATCATCAGATTTATTTTAGCACAATTTGGCCGTGTTTTCTTGATGTGCAGGAATTTGAGTAATTATTCAGACAGGATTAACAGGATATTTTTAAAAGTATTATTCTAATCTTTTACTGTTTTCTCTGCATTCTCAGCGAGCTCTGCGGTGAACTATTTCTCTTTAGTACGGTAAAACTCCCCCTTTTTCTGAAGGGGGAGTTCAATCTGTCCGTCACCCGCTACCTACTGCCTGCACTCGCCTGTCTTCCAGCCAGCGATACCGCTTGTTAAGCTAAAGGGCGTTTCTGTTTCTATCTGGAATTCTGCATCTATCGAAGTCTGGGCAAATGCCTTAAGTGAACCGCCCCTTGTAACCATGGCGCTGACATTTGCAAAACCCTCTCCGAGATCTCTTGTTCTGCTTACAGTACTCGAAGTATCGTCTGTAAAGATATAGTTTTTATAGGCTGTGCCTGTCTCGTAATAGACGGCCCAGAGGTATCCACTTCCCTGGCTATTACTGCAGAGGTCTTCTTCCGGTATGTATGAGGTGAAGATGAGAAGACCTCCAAGCACAACAGGTTTTGCGAATGAACGCTCACCTTTGAGGCTCGCGTGTCCCGGTACAGATGGGAAGTTTATAGTCCAGCCATCTGCAGCAGCAGATGCACTAATGATGCTGCTCCATGTCTGGGCATTTGTGCTGCAGTCCGTAACAGTGCCGCCTTCGCAGACATCTACTGCAGATGCATCGTAAAGATCCGCCTCTAAGACAGTAGTTGTGCACGTGTAATTTTGCCAGGGTTTGCATACATCCTTTATGCCGTAGAAGGTCTGTGCATCCGAGGTCAACTGGTCATCCGAGCCGATGAACTTGCCTGTACCGAAGAAAATCCACATGTTCCCTTTTCCATCAAGTGCAGCAGATGGTGCAGAGGTTATCACTTTATAACCTGAGGTGGAGATAAGGGTTGAGAGTTGCCACTCATTGAACACATCTGTGCTGTTCTTTGTAACAAGCCTGTACATGTTGCCACTGAGCCGGTTATATCCTGTTCCAGGATCATAAGCCTCTCCTATATATGCAACATCAACCTTGTAGTCAAGATTAACATCAACGGTGATGGGGTCTGTCATAAAGGCATTACTGGCTGTGTCAAAGGACTTCAAAAGGCTGCCAGTTTTCAGATCAACTACAAAGACCTTGCCTGTCTGGTCACTGCTTACATTGGAGCCTGCATCAAACTCGGTAGGACCTGAGCCCACGATCATGACCCAGAGGTCATCGGTATCTGATGCCTTGACTCTTGCCACTGCCGGGTATGACGTGGTAAGGCCGAGGCCCATATCCGGGATTCCATCAGAGTCTGCATCCTGATCTGTAAATGTCCAGAGGAGTTTCGGCGGAACCTCAGGGTTGGTTATATCAAGGGCAAAATAGGCCGAGAATGTCCGGTACTTATTGCCCCCCGCTGTCCACTCCATGTCTTTCCCTCCAAGTCTCATGCCGCCAATGAGTATGGTCCCCCATCCGTTGGGGTGGTCGGTATCAGGCGTAAATATCTGTACATCTGTAACCTTTGGTTTCAGGTCAACATAATAGACATGGGTGTATTTGTTGTATGTCAGCCATTTAAGGTGGGGGAGGAGCTGCTGAGGTATAAATCCCCAGAGTTCATCACCGAGGGCAGTCCCTCCTGTGATACAGTTTCCGTTCGTGTCCCTGGCTGTGGCATACGTATATTTGGCAGCGCTTGTGTCATAGCAATAGAACCCTGC
Organism: Nitrospirota bacterium; assembly: GCA_035873375.1. Classification (NCBI taxonomy): domain Bacteria; kingdom Pseudomonadati; phylum Nitrospirota; species Nitrospirota bacterium. Next base: position 57,801 of record JAYWMQ010000058.1, read on the forward strand.
GTTAAAGGCATGGAGCATGCCGTCATTGGCGCCGGCATAGACAACATTTCTCCTGCCTTTATATGTTCTGTAGAAGCTTGTGTAGGAGATGTCCTTATACCGTCTGTCATAGTTTTCCTCGGGAGTACCTACAGGTGTCGGGGATGAGTAGATAATGTCCCCGAGCTTCCATGTATTTGTCGTACCGTCAATGGTAACGGTCCTGGGCCTGTAACCGGCTTTATCCACTCCTCTTATGTAATCTATAATGTCTGCTGCTTCTGTATTATCCTCTGCCCTGAGATAGTCCTTCAGTGCGGAAGCGTTTGATGTCACAAAGCTATAATCAGTTCCATCAATTGTGGTGTAGATTACCCTGTCCCCGGCCGGTTTTTCCCATAGTTTCTTCCCGGCTTCCCATAGTGGAGTAGCGGTAACATTGCCATCTGCATCAACCTCCGATGCCTTCAGGTAACCCAGCCACTGTCTGAATGTGGAATTTCCCATCATGTCGGTAAATTCCCTTTCAGGATAGAAAGATGCCTGATAAATTATGCCGTTGCTGCCAGCACCCCTTGAGCCGGCAAAGGCTGGCGCTGAGCCTGATGCTGTCTTTGCCAGTATATCAAACAGGGCCTTCAACAGGGCTGCCTCAAGTTCGTCTCCGGTTTTCGCCTCATAAAAGGTGTCGTCATAATCATCATTGTCGGTGTTATACTCACTGGCCTGGTTTGGCACGAAATCGGTGCCTGACTCAATAAAGCCGCCGTTTCTTGCTGCCCCGCCGCCGCCACTTAAATAATCATTAGGGGGTGTGCCGGTACCGGAAGACCAGTTCAGGAGTCTTCTTGCATCAGGTTTTCCATCACCGAAGTTGGCATAGATGAAGTAGTGAGAAAGATACTGCTCCGCAGGCAGTTCAGGCTGAGTCCGCAGGTCCCTGTAAGAATTTCCGGTGTCAACATGACCCCAGAGTGCTACATTATCAACAAAGTGGGAGCCGTTTAATCTTGAATCCCAGAAGTAGTTAAGGATACTGCCCTCGGCAGTTTTGGTGCTCAGGTCTTCCCACCCTGGTAAACGGTTTGTGCCGTCGGCATAGGTGTTACCGTATCCCCTCGGGGGGGCTGGAGCCGGAAGAAAGTCTGTATCCTGGGTCGGCTCTCCGTCTGTGATGGTTATGACAAAGCTGTCACCGCAGCCCACCGGCTTAGGATCTGAAACAGTCAAGCCATAATTATAAGGATCTACAGGTATATTATCAGTTACGTCGGTTTCTAACGGATAGGAGCTTGAATAATATCGTCCCACACTATTTCCCGTAGCACTCTCCTGCCTGAAATATCCGGTTGCCGTCCAGATGGACTCTGCAAGGGGAGTCGCCGGTGTCCAGGGAACCATTTGTGCAATCGTATCCACTATTATGTCTACCTTGTTATACCCTACAGGTACCTTTATCTTTCCCCCCTTAACGTTAATGATCGAGGTTGCCCTGCCCATTCCCTGTCCCCCCATGCGCCGATAGCCGCCTGCTTCGTCCCTTCCCTTGTAATGTCCCATTCCCATGCCCTTGTTGGCTTGCCTCTCTGCCTTGGCAACAACGTCATCATCCATGAATTCAAGTCCCCACCTCACACTGTTGCCAATCCGCTGTATTACACCCAGTGGCGCTCCATCTGCTAAGTCACGATGGACAATGACCTTGAAATTATTAGTTGCGCTTTCCGTATAGGAATTGCCGATACTGAAGGCAGGAATATCGTTAAAGGAGGTATTGTTTGAGCCCATTCCACCCATTTTTATTCCCTCGTCATTGTCAAAGGTGAATACTACCGTACCAGTATAAGGCGTATAGTTTTGTGCGTTGGAGACTTTCTTCTGATATCCCACATACTTGGTATAGACATACGGGGGTTCTGCTACAATATCCTGTGCGTGAGTGTCTGAGCTGTCAGTTATTATACCGGCCCTGAGCTTTGTCTTGCCGCCGATGAGAGCCTTTTTCAGCAGGTCGGATCGTCTCATGGTCAGCCAGTTAAGGAAATTGCCGTTCCATGGGCCGCCATCACCCTTAAACTCGTCGCCACTATATGTATAGCCCTTATCAGAATCAAAGTAGCCATAGTAAGTTTTATTTGGATTATATCCGGTGCTGGGATTCGGTTCTGCAGGTCTTGGAGGCCCCCCCCCTTTTACTGTCGGGGCTGTCATTGCGTTGTAGTCAAAATTATACGCAAAGTAGTTGAGGGAAGTGGATGTATCCAGGTTTATAAGTACGTTCGGCTTTAGTATCTTGCCGCCAAAGGGCGGATATGCTGTGTATTGTCCAATTGAAGGGGAGTTGTCCGAGAGCACAAAGCCACCTGAAGTCAGGATAAAGATTGTGACTGTTATCAGGGAGACGAGGCCCCTGAAGACCTTGCCCCTTCTTTTTCCTCTTATATCTCTTAACGCTTTCATTTAACTTACCCCCTTTTATTTATCCCTGTATATTGCACATACTTCCGTCTCAGAGCCTACGTTGCCTATGCCCAGGGAGTTTATTGCATAATAGACCTCAACACTCCCTTTGCCTCCGGCGCCCTTGCCGATACCTTCATAGCCCGAGGCATATTCTATGGCCGTGCCTTTGGCATAATCCCTGTAAAGATAATCCACGTCCACGTTGACTGTTGTGTTCCCGAGTAAAAAGCTCAGGTTAGGGTCTTTTGATGCGGTATCATTGTCCACAGGCAATTCTCCCACCAGCTCGTCAATGAAATCAGGGATACCGTTTGACGGGTCTGTATCAGAGATATCCACGGTTATCTCCCCATATGGAGAGGCTATGTCTCTTTCGAAGATTGCGCTTTTAATAACAGGTATGCTGACAGATACCCCGCTGTCGGCAGCGGCAAAATTGATTTCGCTGAGCCTCTGGTTACCGGAGATCATCACATTGGTAGTGGACGTTGAAAGGGCTATCACCCCCACAGCAGTTGCCACAAGCAGCAGCAGAGTGCCCACAACAAGGGCCACGCCCTTTTCATTATTTGTTATCCTGTATCTCATCGTTTACCTCCTTTATGGTTCTTTTTCGTTATTAATCCTGTTTCCCTGTTCTATTAATTCTTCAGTGCCACTTCCATCGACCATATCCTCCTTCTGCTCCTGTCGGTGTCGGGAGTGATATTGCCTTCGAGGTCAATGCCTGTTGCATAGTACGGCTTTGTGCTCGGTTCAAGCGTCGGGTCTTCCCTTGCCGTCCTGGCCAGGAGACTTACCCTGACACGGTCTGTATTTCCATCTGCATTCTGGTCTATTTCTTCAAATTGAAGGTCTTCGATATCTGAGGCTATTGTAACTGTACCACTGGCAGTGATCACCCTCTGCAAACATATATCACCGGCTTTAGCATTATTACAGTTAGTCATCCCGTCGGCTGTCGTTAACCGGTATGTTACATCCTCTACAAGATAAACAGGTCTGTCCACAGGGAATGCCTTGTCAACAGGCCTGTCAAGGATCAGTCTTTCGGTATCTGCGCAATTTGCTGAACTGCCTGATTCTATACTTGTTATTTCAGCATAGGTTACCCCGTCTATTGATATGTATTTTTTGTCTGTGTCATTAAATTTTGTTGTACCCGTGTAACATACATCGAGATAAGGGTTGTCTGCTGCATCTGTTTGCCCAACCTCAACATTGGTCTGGCCTGCCGGCAGTCCTATAGTTGCAATATCCCTGAACCCGCCGACAAGGGTTATAATATCACTGCCATTTGGTCCGAGGGCGTCACCAAGTGTTATTGCGCTGGTGTATCCGTTTACCTGGGGCGCTTCGGCGGCAGGGTATCCGTAGCCGGCATTCCTTATGTCGTTTACGATCATGTCAAATGCTATCTTTGAAGAGCCCTGTGTTTCTGTGACCTGATCCTGGGCAATGAAGGAACGCTGCTGGACAACAAAAGCCGTATATATCCCACCCAGCACCAGGGCGGTAATCAGGAGTGCAATCATTAATTCAACGAGGCTGAACCCATGCTGCGAATTGCGGATTGCGAATCTGAAATTTTTTGTTCTGTCTTCTGTTTTCAGTTTTTTCATTCCTGCACCTTTACTCCGGATATTGTGACTGATCGGTCGGTTGTGCCTTTTTCCTTCCAGATTACAGTGACATCAATAGTCTTCATGTTTGTTGCCGGCTGGTCATCGGTAATTGTCCATGTCCTGATATAAATCAGGGGACCCCTGCCTGTATCTGCAGCCCCAAAACCCCGCTCGTCTATGATGTTGGCAGTTCCGGCAGCTACAGCAAGGAATGGGGGATTGTTATCTCCATCAAGGTCCCTGTTTATGTCGGCGGGGATTGGGTGATCCCCTGCTGTTAAGGCAGGGTCAACATTAAGTTCCGTCCATTGCAGTGTCTTGAGCTTTTCAAGCATGTCCTGACCAAGCCCTGTTGCAACAGCCATCTCCCTGCTGAAGGTATTGCCCTGAATGGAGACCACCTGCAGCAGGGCAACCCCCAGAAGTCCTATGACGAGGATTGTCAGGGCAACGAGCACCTCAACAAGGGTGAAGCCGAGTTCTCCGCCCCGGCGGGTTGCGGGTTGCGAGTTGCGAGTTGCGAGTTGCTTTTTGTTTTTTAATCTCATCTTATTTCCGTCCAGTTTGTTTCCGAGGTGTTATCTTTATCCCCATCCCATTTCCACATATTCGTAGTGCCTGAGAGATTGCTTATCCTGACACAATAACTGAATCCCCTGCCAGTCTGCTGGAAATAAACGGAACCTAACTTATCCGTGGAGCCGTCAGGGTCGAACTCTGCAGTCGGCGGTGTTCCGGAAAAAGTTATGCCGGAGACAGGGATTGATGTGCCGTTAGGGCCGATTGGGGGTGTTGTCCCTGATGAATAGCCGAAAATAATTTCAGTTCCGCAATCACTCAGGTTTACCACCCTTACACAATCCGGTACACCATCGCTGTTTGCATCAGCATCGTTATTGGGCAGCCTGTCACTGTCCGTGTCCTTGCATACACCGAATGTGTCCCCGTCATTAGTAGCACTGATGGTGGTAAGATCATTGTCTCCGTCGAAATCAAATCCTATCAAATACCTGCCCTGGGGGTTGACGGTACTATCCGGAGTCCCTGCCGGCTGAAAGACGATGAGATACTCCCTGTTCTCCTTTATCGCCATTGCCCGTGCAACCCTCATGTTCTGGATCAGATCCGTTGCGCAGGAGCGCACGTTATAATTTGATCCGAAACGCCCGATCTCCGGGGCAACCAGGGCAAGGATTACAATACCCATTATTGCTACCACAACAACGAGCTCAATTAATGTTACACCTTCAGTTTCTACAAGGTATCTCTTCATCCTCCCATCTCCCTGTTATGTTTCAACATCAATTGAGCAATTCCTTAACAGTACATTTTTATTGTGTTAGATTTTTTCCTTAATTTTTTTTAATATAGCAGCAAAAAGAGTGCCCAAAAATTTTTCTTATATTTCAAGGACTTCTATCCTAAAACAGAAAGTCACTATGTAATTTGTTTCCTATCTTGGGTGACTGACTACACAACTTGCCTATAACCTCTCGTTTATCCTTTTATATCATCGAAAAGACCTCGTTCAATGTCGCTTTAAAACCCTTCAGAACCGTGGACTCAACCTCTCCTTCTATTAACTGGTAAGGTGCACCTTCGGGAAGGAGTTTGTAATCCTTGATGTTGTGAGCTTTTTCCTTTAATGCAACCATCCCCGTCTCCTTTAACCTGAATTGCGAAAGGACATAATTATTTTTTAGTTTTACATATTATAACACAAAAAAGCTATCCGGCAGGCTGGCAAGCCGGGCATATTAATTCGCCAAAATAAGCAAGCCGGGTATATAATGTATTAAGTTCAGCATGACAGTGAGGAGAGAAGGAGGTAAATGGAATTTCCTGGTAGAGATGTCCTTGTCTGGTTCGGACTCTGCCTTGTAGCCGGATATTATGGAGGGGTGATAGCCAACAGGCTGAGGCTTCCCCGGGTGAGCGGTTATATATTTGCAGGCATAGTCATGAGCCCGTCTGTTTTTCACATTCTCCCTGAATGGTTTATGAAGAGTTCAGAGCCTGTAGTGAACTTTTCCCTTGCAATAATAACCTGTCTTATCGGCGGGAGTCTCAAGTGGAATAATATCAAGTATTTGGGTAAAAGCATCCTGACCATTACCTTTGGCGAGGCAGAGCTGGCATTTATATTAATGGTGACGGGCATATATTTTCTGCTGCCGCATCTCATGGACCTGTCGGGCTTTCAAGCCGGCTCCCCGATTATTATAGCCCTTCTCTTCGGCGCACTTGCATCACCTACAGACCCGACGGCAACCCTTGCTGTAGTACACGAATACCGTGCAAAGGGGAGGCTGACGACTACTGTGCTGGCTGTTGCCGCCCTTGACGATGCCCTTGGAATCATTAATTTCGGTATTGCCATGTCCGTAGTACTTTTTCTGATTTCTCCGGCAAGGGCAGACGTGAATATGGGGATGATGGTGCTTGAACCGCTGTTAAAGATAGTGTTCTCCGTAGGCCTTGGTTTCTTCGGGGGATGGCTGCTGAACCTTATGTTGAGGAAGGCGGAAAGACCGGGAGCAATCATAGCACTGACCACAGGCACGCTCCTTTTAACTTTCTCAATTGCCGGTGCTCTCGGTATAGACGAACTCCTGTCAACAATGTCGCTGGGTGTGCTGCTGACAAACATTTCTCCGCATGCCGAGAAGATTTTTTCGATTATTGAGACCTATATAGAGGAGGTAATATTTATTGCCTTTTTTGTTATATCAGGTGCACATGTTGATTTCTCCATACTCTTCAGTTCATGGTTGCTCGTTGTTGTCTATATAGGGATCAGATTTATCGGCAAATATACAGGAGCGATGGCCGGAGGGTTGATTTCAAAGGCCCCTGCTTCAATTACGAGAAATCTCGGGTTTGCCCTTGTTCCTCAGGGTGGTATCGTGGTGGGGCTTGCACTCATGATGTATCAGACCCCCGGGCTTGAGGATGTAGGAAATATAATACTGAATGTAACAATCGGCGCCACAGCAATACATGAAATTATTGGTCCACCCATTGCAAAGTTTTCCCTCAGGAGGGCAGGGGAACTCAAAGGAGGTCAGTGATGAAAAGGGTAGAGGATCTGCTTGGTTTGATTAAAAACATAAGGCCCATTACTGTTGACGATGATGCGACTATTGATGAAGTCGTAGAGAAGATGCTCGCTTTTCAGAGGGACAGGGCAGTGTATGTGATTGACAGGGAAGGCATACTTACCGGAATAATATCCCTTGGCGATATATCAAGGCATCTCCTCTCCGAGGGGATATATCACGGTGAAAGTCATATGCCGGGAAGGTCGATACTATCAACCTTTATGGCTGAAAAGGCTGCTGATATTATGACCCGCTCTGTTATCACAACCTTGCCGGAAGAGGAGCTGAACAATATGATTAAAAAGATGATAGACCACAGGCTGAAGGTTATCCCTGTTGTTGACGCCGGCGGAAAGCTCCTTGCCTCAATAAACCTGCTCGATATATTTGAGCTGAAGGCACAGGAGAAGATATGATTTTAAAGGGTAGCGTCTAACCTTCTTTTGAGAGTTCAAAGGCATCATGCAGCACCCTTACTGCAAGTTCCGCATACTTGGCGTCTATAACACAGGATACCTTTATCTCTGAGGTACTTATCATCTTTATATTTATTCCCTGTTCTGCAAAGGTCTCAAACATCTTTGCTGCAACCCCTGAATGTGTCTTCATGCCTACCCCGACAATGGAGACCTTGGCAATATTGTTATCCACGGATATGCCTTTTGCATTGAGGTCCTGAACCACGTCTTCGGTAATCCTTACTGCCTTCTGTACGTCAGGCCTGGGCACTGTAAAGGAGATATCGGTTGATTTTCCGTCACTGCTTACGTTCTGAACAATGATGTCAACTACAATATCTGCATCTGCAATGGATTTAAATAGCCTTGCAGCAATGCCGGGCTTGTCAGGCACACCAAGGATGGTTATTTTGGACTGATTCTTGTCATATGCGATTCCTGATACCAAAACCTTTTCCATATCTTTATCCTCCCTGACCACAAGGGTCCCAGGTTTATCTGTAAAGCTCGACCTCACCACCAAGGGGACGTCGTACTTCATGGCAAACTCCACCGAGCGCGTCTGCAAGACCTTTGCCCCGAGGCTTGCAAGCTCGATCATCTCCTCGTACGATATCTTCTCGAGCTTTCTCGCCTCAGGTACTATGCCGGGGTCAGTGGTGAATACGCCCTCAACATCAGTATATATTTCACAGAGGTCTGCACCAAGTGCAGCGGCTACAGCCACTGCCGTAAGGTCAGAGCCGCCCCTTCCAAGGGTTGTAACCTCTGCTGTTTCAGTCGTGCCCTGAAACCCTGCAATAACAGGTACGTAGCCCTCACTTATCGCCTTTTTTACCTGCGTTGCAGTAATCCTTTCAATCTTTGCCCTTGTATGGGCTGTGTCGGTAACAATGCCGACCTGCCTGCCGGTAAAAGACTTTGCCTTGATTCCGAGTTCGTTAAGTGCAATAGCAGTGAGGGCAGCGCTGATCCGTTCTCCGGAGGAAAGAAGCATATCCATCTCCCTCTCCGGTGGGGCAGGAGATATCTCGTTGGCAAAGGTGATGAGCTTGTCCGTCTCACCTGCCATTGCAGATACTACAACGACAACGTCGTTACCAGCCCTCCGTGTTCTTGCAACACGTTCTGCAACTGCCTTGATCCTTTCCGTGCTGCCCACGGACGTGCCGCCGTATTTCTGAACTATGAGCATTAAACCGAAACCTCCATAATCTTTATAAGAATAGCCGCAGATTTTCGCAGATTAACATTATAGACTTGGCCGCAGATTAACACAGATTTTTTTAGTTTTTCTCTGCGTCCTCTGCGGACTTTGCGGTGAAATATTTTTCGGTGTTTTTATTTACAACGCACCCTTGATAAAATAATCCATCAGCCTGTGTCCTTCCTCAATCACCACTATCCCGTCTCTTTCCGTGATGGATTCATCAAAGGTAACGGGGTTATCTTTGACATCGGTACTGTCATATATAACAAAAGGTACGGGGTCGGCGGTGTGCGTTCGCATCTCTACAGGGGTAGGGTGGTCGGGCATGAGGAGTATCCTGTATTGCTCAAAAGACCTTACTCCCCTCATTACGGTTCCCACCACAAGGGCATCGAAGTCCTCAATGGCCCTGATCTTGTCCCTGTAATTACCGCCGTGTCCGGCTTCATCCGGTGCTTCCACATGGATATAGACAAAGTCGTGTTTATCGAGGGCTTTTAGAGCATACTCGGCCTTTCCCATATAGTTGGTGTCAAGATACCCGGTAACTCCGGGGACCTTGAGTATCTCAAACCCTGCATAGATTCCAAGTCCCTTTGTGAGGTCAACTGCACTGACAAGTGCACCGGAGATGCCGTACTTTTCACGGAACGTTGATATATCCGGTTTCCGGCCCTGTCCCCACAGCCATATGCTGTTTGCAGGGAGCTTTCCTTCAGATACCCTTTTTTTATTAACCGGATGGCCTTCAAGGACCTCAACCGACATGGTCATAAGGTTTCTTATAATATCCTCTCCCTTGCCAACTGGAAGATACCCTGTAATCTCTTTTCCGATAATGTCATGTGGAGGCACACATTCCAGTTCATATTCACCGTTTTTCCAGACCATGAGATGTCGATAGCTCATGCCGGGGTAGAAGGTTATGGAATCATCACCAAGTTTCCGGTTTAATGCATGGATTAGTTCCCCGGCCTCTTCGGTGCTTATATGTCCTGCACTGTAGTCCTCCAATATGGCCCTGTCTCTTTTCCTGTTGTACTTCAGGGTAACAAGGTTGCATCTGAAGGCAACATCTGTGTTGTCGAGCTGAACGCCCATGCTGACTGCCTCAAGCGGGGCCCTGCCGGGGTAATACTTCGCCGGATTATAGCCGAGGATGCTCAGGTTGGCAACATCAGAGCCCGGACTGAACCCTTTTGGAATGGTTCTTACCTTTCCAGGGGTCCCTGTTCTGGCAAGTCTGTCCATGTTGGGCGTGAAAGCAACCTGAAGGGGCGTCTTTCCGCCAAGTTCCTCAATGGGCCTGTCAGCCATTCCATCACCTATGATGACAATATATTTCATGGCCTCCCTTCTTAAAATTCCAGCACGCTGTTTAAGGCATCTTCAACGGCCTTAACCGTTGCCTTTGTCCTCTTTGGTTCCTTGGCAACCCTGAAGACGGTATCCGGGTCTTTAAGACCGTTTCCTGTAAGGGTGCATACCACTGTTTCTCCACCACTGAAATAACCCTGCCTGTAAAGTTTTATAACTCCCGACAGAGAGGCTGCAGAAGCGGGTTCACAGAATATCCCCTCAGTTGAAGCTATGAGACTGTATGCATCGAGTATCTCCTCATCAGTAACTGCCTCAATCAGTCCGCCTGATTCGTCCCTTGCCTTTACAGCGAACTTCCAGCTTGCCGGATTTCCAATACGTATGGCCGTTGCAACGGTTTCCGGTCTTTCTACGGGTCTGCCAAGGACGATCGGGGCAGCCCCTGCAGCCTGAAACCCGAGCATCCCGGGAAGAGACTTGATAATTCCTTCCCTGTGGTAGTCATTGTATCCCCGCCAGTATGCAGTGATGTTTCCGGCATTTCCTACCGGCAGGGCATGGAAATCCGGGGCACTGCCAAGCTGGTCGCACACCTCATAGGCAGCACTCTTCTGTCCCTCAAGCCTGTAGGGGTTCAATGAGTTGACCATGGTTATCGGATATTTTTCCACCATCTCTTTTACTATCGTGAGAGCCCGGTCAAAGTTGTCTTCAATCTGTATGACCTCGGCACCATGAATCATGGCCTGAACAAGCTTTCCAAGGGCAATCTTGCCCTCCGGAATTATGACTATAGCCTTCAGTCCGGCCCTTGCCGCATAGGCTGCTGCAGAAGCAGATGTGTTTCCGGTAGAGGCGCATATGACAGCTTTTGAGTTGTTCTCAACTGCCTTTGATATAGCCATTGTCATTCCGCGGTCTTTGAAGGAGCCGGTGGGGTTTGCACCATCAAACTTAAAGTAAAGCTTTAGGTTTAAGCCGACTCTATCGCACAGATTAACCGCACTGATAAGCGGTGTGTTTCCTTCAAGAAGGGTTATTATGGGAGTCTTTTCAGTAACGGATAAGTATTTCCTGTATGTATGGAGAATCCCCCTCCATCTCCTGCACATTCGATCGTCCAGTTCAGATGAGCCCGGCATTCGGGGTTCGCTCTTAGGCATCGAGATAAAACCTCCTTGTCATAGTAAATAAGAATTTAATCTTTAACTCTGAGATGCAACGATACATACGGTAATGACTTCCGGTACTATTCAATAATATCTCCCTCAACAAGCTCAATCTTGACTCCTTGTTCAGTGAGGGATTGAAGACCATCGTCGAGATTCTTCTCTTCCCCTTCAAGCTCGAGAATCATCTCTCCAACTGTCTCGCTTACCCGTGCCCTTCTAATATTCGGCATTACATCAAACTTTTTAGCCATCGTAAAGAGTACGGGCTCTTTTATAAGGTGCTGTGGAAAGGTTAGTTTTACTCTCCGTTTCATGAGTTCCCCCTTCCACCTGCTATGGCAGGTACTATGGAGACCTCATCTCCATCCTTTACCTCTGTTTCTTCAGCTTTTAAAAACCTTATATCCTCTTCATTCAGATAGATATTTACAAACCTCCTGATCTTGCCGCCTTCGGAGACCCTTTCTGCCAGTCCGGGGTAACGCGAATCAAGATCCTGTATCATGTCGATTATCTTTCCCGGTTTTCCCTCCACTACTTCCTGCCCGTCGGTCAATCTCTGAAGGGGTGTCGGGATCCTTACCTTTACTGCCATAATTACCTCCTTTCGTAATTTTGGATTTACAATTTATTTAATATCTCCTCAAAGGATGCGAGATTCGGTTTTATATGATGCGGCTCGGACACCTTACCCTGGAGTGCCTCCTGAGTCTTCATACCATTACCCGTGACACAGATAACCGTTACTTCATCTTTGTCTATATATCCCTTTTCAATCAGTTTCCTTGTAACCGCCACAGTTACGCCACCTGCTGTTTCTGCAAATATCCCTTCGGTTCTGGCGAGGAGTTTTATTCCCTCAACTATCTCGTCATCCGTGACCTCTTCACCATAACCGCCGGATTCCTTTACCACCCTGCAGGCATAGAACCCGTCTGCCGGGTTTCCTATTGCAAGTGACTTTGCTACGGTATCCGGTTTTATGGGTCGTATAACATCGGTATTGTTCTTGATGGCTGTAACAATAGGATTGCAGCCCATTGCCTGAGCAGCAAATATTTTTGGGTTTGCCTCATCTAAAATCCCCACTTCCTTGAACTCCTTAAACGCCTTCCATATCTTTGTCAGAAGTGATCCGCTTGCGCATGGGACTATAACATTGTCAGGAGCTTTCCAACCCAGTTGCTCTGCAATCTCAAACCCGATGGTTTTTGAGCCTTCAGCATAAAAGGGGCGGATATTGATATTTACAAAGGCCCAGTTGTATTTGTTTGCAATCTCGCTGCAGAGCCTGTTGACATCATCGTAATTGCCATCCACAGCTATAAGGTTAGGCTTAAATACCAGTGAGGCAACGATCTTGGTGGCCTCGAGTGAGGCGGGTATGAATATAAACCTGTTGAACCCGGCCTTTGCCCCATGGGCAGAGACTGAATGGGCAAGATTGCCTGTTGAGGCACAGGCGACTGTGTCAAACCCGAACTCCTTTGCCTTTGTAAGTGCTACCGCTACGACCCTGTCCTTAAATGAGAGTGTGGGGTGTGCCACGGTGTCGTCCTTTATATAAAGCTCTTTTACACCAAAGATGCTTGCGAGGTTTTCGGCCTTTATCAGGGGGGTAAACCCCGAATTTAACCCCACCTGGGGTTCACCCTCTATCGGCATGAGTTCCTTGTATCTCCAGAGGTTTTCCGCCCTCCCTTCTATCGTTGTCCTTGAGACCGCCTTCTTTATCTCCTGATAGTCATAGACAACCTCAAGGGGCCCAAAGCAGAACTCACACACATAGATGGGCTCTATGTTATATTTTCTGCCGCATTCTCTACACTGCAGTCCTGTTACAAATCCCACTTT